>CAVJJV010000021.1:4058-11607 GCA_963650055.1 Comamonas kerstersii
CCTCAAAGCCGTCCCTGCTGAACATGTCGGAGAAAATCTTCGACCATCTGTTGAGGGTCTGGGCCTGCTTTCCCGTCTCGAGGCGGACGTTCGTCGCATCATTGAAGACGATGAAAGCAAAGAGGAGGGAAAAGACGAATATGGTGGAGCCGTAGCCTTCTGTAAGGCCGATGGCATTGGCGAGGGCCGCGACGCTGCTTGAGTGGCTCGAGGGCATTCCTCCGTTCGTGATGAACGGCCTGAAGGAGAAGTGATGGTTTATTCTTGCTTCAAAGAAGCATTTTGCAAGCTGTGCCATTCCCATCGAAACCAGAACGGACCAGAAGACGGGATTGAGGAATATGTAGTTGTTCATCGCCCACAGTTTAGCAATATAAGGGGTGAATGGCTATAGTGCTTCTTCTCACCTGTTGCCGACAAAGAGGGATGAATGTAGAATAGCGGCATGATGAAATACGACACGATAATTATCGGTTCAGGACCCGGCGGAATATTCACATCCTATGAATTGATGAATCTCAAACCGGAGGAGAAGATAGCTGTAATCGAATGCGGTAATCCCCTGGAAAAGAGGAAGTGCCCGATAGACGGAGTGAGAATCAAGAGCTGCATCCACTGCCCGACATGTGCAATCATGAACGGCTTCGGTGGTGCGGGTGCCTTCTCCGACGGCAAGTACAATATTACAAACGACTTCGGCGGGAGTCTCCATGAGTATGTGGGGAAGGAAGAGGCGATAGCATTGATGAAGTATGTCGACGAGATCAACTGCCGTTACGGCGGAGGAAGAACAAAGCTCTACTCGACTTCCGCTTCGTCAGACTTCAAGCGTGAATGCCTACGTAACGGTCTCCATCTTTTAGATGCGGAGGTGAGACATCTCGGTACTGATATAAACTACGAAGTTCTCTCGAATCTATATTCCCTTCTCAAGGACAAGGTTGATTTCCATTTCCTCACAAGAGCGGAGAAAGTAGAGAAGACTGATTCCGGCTACCGCGTCATCACGGACAGGGGGGACTTTGAAGCCGAGCGCTGCGTCATCAGTGTCGGCCGCAGCGGAAGCAAGTGGATGGAGAGTGTCTCGAGGGACCTCGGGATAGAGACCAGGTCCAACCGTGTAGATATCGGGGTGAGAGTCGAGCTCCCGTCCCTCATCTTCAACCATATAACGGATGAGCTCTATGAAAGCAAGATAGTCTACAAGACGGAGAAGTACCAGGACAGGGTCCGTACATTCTGCATGAACCCATGGGGTGCCGTCGTCACGGAGAACACAAACGGCATCGTGACTGTCAACGGCCACAGCTACGAGGATAAATCCCGCCAGACCGATAATACGAACTTCGCTCTTCTTGTCTCAAAGCATTTCACAGAGCCCTTCAACGACTCCAACAGCTACGGCGAGTCCATAGCCAGGCTCTCGAACATGCTCGGAGGGGGTGTCATAGTCCAGAGGTTCGGAGACCTTATCCGCGGGCAGCGCTCGACGGATAAGAGGATAGAGAAGGCGTTCATCACCCCGACCCTGAAGGCGACGGCGGGAGACCTCTCGCTTGTTATCCCCAAGAGAATCCTCGACGGCATCATCGAGATGATCTATGCTCTCGATAAAATCGCTCCGGGAACTGCAGGGGATGATACTCTTCTCTACGGAGTCGAGGTCAAGTTCTACAATATGGAAGTTGCCATAGACAACAACCTCGAGACAGTCCACAGGGGACTTTATGTCATAGGAGACTGCTCGGGAGTAACGCATTCGCTCTCCCATGCCTCTGCTAGCGGCATACATATTGCAAGGTGCATAGCGGGAAGAAGCTGATATGTTACTTTAAATAGTAATTTTTTTCTCTTTCTCCCTTTTCCTATAAGGCTTCTTTGGAGTAAATTAACACTCAAGGTGGTATGTATGGGAAAAACTATGTGTTATAAGATTCTCTCTTCTCATCTTCTTGAGGGAAAGCTCGAGAAGGGGGAGGAGATAAAGATAAAGGTCGACCAGACTCTGACTCAGGACGCAACGGGAACGATGGCCTATCTGCAGTTCGAGGCACTTGGACTCGATAAGGTAAGGAGTGAACTCTCCGTAAGCTACGTCGACCACAACACCATCCAGGTCGGATTCGAGAACTTCGACGACCACGAGTATCTGAGAACGGTTTCGGCTGAGAAGGGTGTTGTGTACTCACGCTGCGGCAACGGAATATGTCATCAGGTGCATCTCGAGAGATTCGCCTCTCCGGGTAAGACTCTCATCGGAAGTGATTCCCACACCCCGACGGCCGGAGGAGTGGGCTCATTCTCCTTCGGTGCGGGAGGCCTTGATGTAGCCCTCGCCATGGCGGGAGTCGGATTCTCGATGATTGCTCCGCGTGTGGTTAGAATCGAACTGAAGGGAAGACTCAAGCCCTTTGTCACTGCAAAGGATATAATACTCAAGGTCCTCGAGCGCTATGGAGTCAACGGCAACGTAAATACGGTATTTGAATATACGGGGGAGGGTGTGAAGACACTTTCCGTCCCAGAGAGATCGACAATCACCAACATGGGAGCGGAGTGCGGCGTAACAACTTCGCTCTTTCCCTCCGATGAGGTGACAAGGGATTTTCTTCTGAAGCAGAAGAGAGAGAAGGATTTTGTTCCTCTTTCGGCCGATGAAGACGCTCTCTATGACGATGAGTTCGTAATTGACCTCTCTTCTCTCGAGCCTCTTACCGCAACCCCGCATTCACCGGGAAATATAAGCACAGTCAAGGCACTCGAGGGCCTCAAGGTCAACCAGGTTCTCATCGGATCCTGCACGAACTCATCCTACTATGACCTCAGGAAGGCCGCACGGATATTGAAGGGAAGAAAGATTTCCCCCTCCGTTTCCCTCGGTGTTGCTCCGGGAAGCCGTGCTGTACTCGAGACGATTACAGAAGACGGCACACTTCTCACTCTCATAGAAGCCGGGGCCAGAATCCTCGAGTCTGCATGCGGTTTCTGTATCGGGAATCACCAGTCGCCGGGAACCGAGAGTGTCTCCCTCAGAACGAACAACCGTAACTTTGAAGGCCGCAGCGGAACAAAGAGTGCCCGCGTCTATCTTGTCTCCCCCGAGACTGCGGCATGGTCTGCCGTATGCGGAGAGGTGAGGGACCCCAGGGAGTGCCCGGTAGACCTTAAAGATATTGATGCATATAAGCCGCAGGTGGTCGATGATTCGATGTTCATCTTCCCTTCCGCCGGAAGTGGGGAGGAAATAAAGAGGGGGCCGAATATCGGACAGCCGCCTTCAAATACTCCATTGAAGGATACATTGAAGGGGTCATTGTGGCTCAAGGCCTCAGACAAGATTACGACAGACCACATAATGCCTGCCGGTCAGTACCTCAAGTACAGGTCCAATATTCCGAAGTATGCTCAATTCGTCTTCCTGCCTCTCGATCCGGAGTTCTCAAAGAGGGCGCTGGAGAAGAAGAATGAAGGGGAGGCGGGCTTCATAGTCGCAGGATCATCCTACGGCCAGGGATCAAGCAGGGAGCATGCAGCAATCTGCCCCATGTACCTGGGAGTCAAGGCGGTTGTTGCAAAGTCGATAGAGAGAATCCATCAGGCGAACCTCTGCAACTTCGGTATTCTTCCACTTCTATTTAAAAATCCGGAGGACTATGACAGGATAGAAGAGGGGGATGTACTCTCGCTCTCCGGCATCTTCAATTCCCTCGAAAGCGGAGAGTTCACACTCTACGATGAGACCCGGGACATCAGAATACCGCTTGTACTCTTTGCCTCTCCGAGCCAGAAGAAGATGCTTAAGGCCGGAGGAAGGCTCAACGAAATCAGGGAGGAACTCAAATGATAGAGATGAAGACTCCGCTTGTCGAAATCGACGGCGACGAGATGACAAGAATAATCTGGAAGATGATCAAGGACGAGTTGATTCTTCCCTGCATCGATTTGAAAACCGAATACTATGACCTGGGACTGGAAAACAGGGAGAAGACACAGGACAGGGTGACAAAGGAGAGCGCAGAGGCCATCAAACGTCTCGGCGTCGGAGTAAAGTGTGCAACAATCACCCCCAACGAGCAGAGAATGAGCGAGTACAGGCTCTCACAGAAGTGGAAGAGCCCCAACGGAACGATAAGAGCCGCTCTCGACGGCACCGTCTTCCGTACCCCGATTGTCACCCCATCGATTTCCCCTGTCGTCAAAAACTGGCAGAAGCCGATTACAATCGCCCGACATGCCTATGGTGATATCTACAGGGCGGCGGAGATGAGAATAGAGGAGAAGGGCAAGGCTGAACTTGTCTTCACCCCCGAGGGATCGGATAAGGAGATAAGGGAGACTATATACGATTTCGAGTGCGGCGGTGTTCTCATGGGACAGTACAACAAGGATTCCTCAATCTCTTCCTTTGCCCGTTCATGCTTCAACTATGCCCTCTCGACGGATCAGGACCTCTGGTTCAGTGCCAAGGATACAATCAGCAAGAAGTATGACGAAACATTCAAGCTTACATTCGAGGATATATACAACAGAGAATTCAAGGATAAGTTCGAAGAGAAGGGTATTACATATTTCTACACTCTCATCGATGATGCTGTTGCACGTGTCATCAGAAGCTCCGGCGGCTTCATATGGGCTCTCAAGAACTATGACGGGGATGTCATGTCCGATATGGTCTCGACTGCATTCGGATCCCTGGCAATGATGACGAGCGTACTTGTCTCACCCGACGGTAAGTACGAGTATGAAGCGGCACACGGCACGGTGACGAAACACTACTACAGATATCTCAATGGTGAGGAGACTTCGACAAACTCGATGGCAACCCTCTTTGCCTGGACTGGTGCAATAAGAAAGAGGGGAGAGCTCGATTCAAGTCCGGATCTTGTCAGGTGGGCTGACAAAATGGAGAGGGCTGCGCTCGCGACAATCGAAAGCGGGCTCGTGACAAAGGACCTTGCTCCGTTGATGGAAGCCTCCGTCACGAAAGATGGAAGGGGAATAAAAGTTCTCGACACCCTCGGTTTCATCAAGGCTGTCAGAGAGAGCTACGAAAAGAGTCTTGTGGAGTGAACTATTCCACAAGATTCCTGACCCAGATACGCTTTTCGACAAGCACTATCCCCACTATGCACTTTATTATGTCTGTTGACTGGACTATGAGATAGATCCATACGACCGAGAGGGATGTGAATCTGCTGACGATATATCCTGTGGGGAGCCCGACAAGCCAGAGAAATGCCGAGTCGAAGATGATTGTGATAATCACCCTTCCTCCCGAGCGTAGTGTAAAGTAGGTTGCATTCTTCAGTGCGAAGAGGGGGAGGCATACAGCCTCTGCAATGATGAGCTCGGTTGCAATTCTTCTTGCACTCTCGTTCGTATTGTAGAGAAGCGGGAAGAAATGAGAGAGCCCTGCCATGAGTAGGGCCGCGGCAATTGAAACTGTGATTGAGAAGACTATGAGCTTACGGTCTGTGTCGACAGCCTCTTCGACCTTTCCGGCTCCCAGGCGCTGCCCGATGATGATCGAAATGGCGGAACCTACGGCCATGAACGAGACATTGAAAATATTCAAAAGTACAGAGGAAATGTTATATCCCGCAACGGCATTGAGACCGCGTGTCGAATAACACTGCACAAGAAGAGTCATGCCGAGCGACCACATCGTCTCGTTGATGATGAGCGGGAAGGCTGCTTTGATTATGGAGCCGAAATCTGAGCGGGGAATGATGAGAGTCGAGTAGAGTCCGGTGAAGAAGGGGTATTTGTCCTTTCTCTTATGCGAGACTATTGTGATTATCCCGGCCTCGACATAGCGGCTGAGTACGGTTGCAATTGCAGCTCCGACAACTCCGAGTTCGGGGAAACCGAACTTACCGTATATAAGAAGGTAATTGAAGAAGAGATTGGTTGCAATGGCCCAGAGTCCCGCCTTCATCGGAAGAACGGTCTCTCCGCTCTCGCGGAGCGTAGAGGCATAGACCTGGCTGAGAGTGAATGCCGGAAGTCCGAAGAGCATCGTAATGACATACTGCTCCCCCGAGATGAGTGTGCGTTCAAGGTCCCCTCCATCTGCCGTTCCCGTAAGGAAGAGGGAGATAAGCTCTCTTTTCCACATGAGGAAGACAAAGACAGCGAGTATCGTCGAAAGAGCCCCCAGGAGGAGCTTGAATCTTATCGTTATCTTTATGCCTTCCCTGTCGTTTTTTCCGAAGTACTGCGCCCCGTATATGCCGCCGCCGGAGACGACACCGAATATGACAAGATTGAAGACGAAGAGAAGCTGGTTTGCTATGCTGACGCCGCTCATCTCCTCGGTACCGATCCGTCCTACCATGATATTGTCCAGCAATGAGACGAAGTTCGTGAATCCATTCTGGATCATAATCGGGAGTGCTATCGAGATAACCATGGAGTAGAAGGCTTTATCACCTATATATTTATGCTTTTGATTGGACATACGCTGTGAAGTCTATAGTAAAAGAGGGATAAAGTGAATATCATTTGAATATGGATAAAGTAAGACTCGGAAAAACAGGGATAACAGTTTGTAAGAACGGATTCGGCGCTCTTCCCATCCAGCGCCTCAGTGTAGACGATGCGGTATATCTTGTCAGAAAGGCGGTGGACAACGGTATAGACTTCATAGATACTGCACGTGCCTACTCGGACAGTGAATATAAGCTCTCGATTGCACTCAAGGGGATAAGAGATAAGGTATACCTTGCAACAAAGACCGCCTCGACGACAATCGAGGGAGTCAGGAAGGATCTCGAGACTTCTCTCAGAACACTCGACACCGATCATATCGACATATATCAATTCCACAATCCTTCATTCCTCCCAACTCTCGATAGTGATATTTACCAATACCTTCTGGAAGCGAAGAAGGAGGGGAAAATCAGGCACATAGGAATCACCAACCACCGTCTTGATGTTGCCTCTGCGGCCATCGACAGCGGGCTCTATGAGACACTACAGTTCCCATTCTCATATATCTCTGGAGAGAGGGAGAAGGAGCTTGTGAGAAGATGCCGCGATTGTAATATGGGCTTTATCGCAATGAAGGGGCTTTCGGGCGGGCTTCTCACCGACAGCAGAGCATGCTATGCATTCATGGCGCAGTATGACAATGTCCTTCCCATCTGGGGTGTACAGAGAGAGAGGGAGCTCGACGAGTGGCTGAGCTTCAATACCGATCCCCCTCTCTTCTCCTCTGAAATAGAGGCTTTGATTGAAAGAGACAGAAAAGAGCTCTCCGGCGAGTTCTGCCGCGGGTGCGGTTACTGCCTTCCCTGCCCCAGGGGAATACAGATCAACCAATGCGCCCGCATGGTACAGCTCATAAGGCGCTCTCCGTCCGAGGCCCAGCTGAGTGAAGAAGGACAGGCTATGATGAGAAAGATAAAGGACTGCATCAAGTGTGGAAGCTGCATGAAGAAATGCCCCTACGGTCTTCCCGTTCCAACTCTTCTCGAGAAGAATCTCAAGGACTATGAAGATATACTTTCAGGCCGTATCAACGTGAGTGTGACAACTGACGCAAGAG
>CAVJJV010000022.1:0-4893 GCA_963650055.1 Comamonas kerstersii
TTCGGATTCAGAACTTGAGGAAGCTTCAACTATCCGGAATTTCCGGATAGTTCAAAACGAAGGCTCCCGGTTAGTTAATCGTGATACAAAGCATTACAGTCTCCAGATGATTATTGCCGTGGGGTTCAAGGTCAACAACGAGAGGGCAGTACAATTCCGAAAGTGGGCCAATGCCATTGTTAAAAACTTTACAATCAAAGGCTGGGTCATAGATAATGAACGGTTGAAGAGTGGAGGCACGATTCTTACTACAGAGTATTTTGACCGCCTTCTTGAAGAGATAAGGGAAATACGTCTCTCCGAGCGGAGGTTCTATCAGAAGATAACCGACATCTATGCCACTGCACTTGATTATGACAGGACGGCAGAGACAACAAAGCAGTTTTTTGCCAAAGTGCAGAATAAAATGCATTTTGCGATACACGGACATACTGCCGCAGAATTGATTTATGAGCGTGCAGATGCAGAAAAGCCACATATGGGGCTTACCACATGGAAAGCGGCACCGGATGGCAAAATTGTAAAAAGCGATGTCGTTATTGCAAAGAATTACCTGAGTGAGGATGAAATGCGGTCGCTTGAGCGTATTGTATCGGCTTATCTCGATCTGGCGGAAGACCGGGCGTCACGTCACATCCCCATGACAATGGAAGACTGGGCAAAGCGTCTGGATCTGTTCCTGACAGCAGACGACAGAGATATTCTTCAGGATGCAGGCAGAATCACAGCAGAGATAGCCGGGATAAAAGCCGAGACCGAATTTGAGAAATACCGTATTGTACAGGACAGGTTGTTTATGTCCGACTTCGACAGATATATGCTTGAACTGGAGAAAGAGACCGGGAAATGACTCTTTCCCCGAGAGAAAAACGGCGCAGTATTCTTTATGCACTGGGCAACAGTACAAACTTCGGCTATACTTATCCCGTCAACAGCTTTCTGTTGATTCGGGGCAATAGCTCAGCTGGATAGAGCATCAGTTTCCGGAACTGAGGGTCGGAGGTTCGAATCCTCTTTGCCTCATTTATGAAGACAGATTCTGCACTCCGGAATCTGTCTTCTTATTGTCACTCGACTGTCTTTTTCCCCTCAGCCATGGCCAATGCCGCCAGTCTTTCTGTCTGGTCTATCATGAAGAGCGGAATGTTCAATACATTTCCGTCTTTTCTCAGATTCTTCAGGGAATATCTGATAACCAACGGAGTTTCACCCTCATACATCTTCTTGTACTCAATCAGGCTCGGAGAGGATATACTCTTCCCGGACTTAACTTCTATCGGGATTATATCGTTGTCGAACTGCACTATGAAGTCCACTTCGTATTTATCATTCGCCCAATAGTGTGGATCAGCACCGCATATCCTGATCAGACTCTGGACAACAAAGTTCTCACTCAATGCGCCCTTGAATTCCTTGAAAAGTCTGTCACCCTCAGCAAACGCCCTGTAGCTCAACCTGGATTGACTGCGCAGTAATCCTACATCGATGTGATACACCTTGAAAAACTCTTCTTCTTCGTAAGCGGCAAGCGGCAGAGCAGGTTTAGAAACTTTATAGATTTTCTTCACAAGACCGGCATTCACCAGCCACTCCAGATTATTCTCGTATTCCCTTGCTCTTGCTCCTTCCTTTATCTTCGAATATGTGAACTTCTTCCTTTCCTTCGCCAGCTGGGAAGGAAGAGATTTCCAGATAAGGGTTATTTTATGCACATCATATTTGACATCGTTATCCTTGAAGTCTTCCCGGTGTTTCCCGAAGTCACGTTCATATGACCCTATGATATTGTCCAGAGCTCTATCCACCAGCTCGATGCTCCTTTCCTGCGTCCAGAGGTATACAGGCTCAGGCATTCCTCCTGTAACAAAGTACATTTTGAGTTTTTCGCAGAGCGGATTATAGAATGCATCCGGGATGTTCTCTATTCTGTCAACCGAATTCATATACTCATAGAGGTTTTCGTCCCCGTTTGCAATCAGGAATTCAGAGAAAGTCATCGGCCCCATATCGACAAAATCGACCTTGCCGACGGGAAAGCCTTTGGACAAAGTAAGACCCAGAAGCGAACCTGCACATATGACATAATATTCTCCCGCATTTTCACAGAAATACTTCAATGAATTCAACGCATCGTTACATTCCTGGATTTCATCGAATATAATCAGCGTCCCCCTGTCTATCTTCTGACCGCTCGCAAGTGAGAGATTCTGCATGATACGGAAGACGTCTTTCGTCGTTTCGAAAAACTGCCTGTACTCTACGTTTTCATCAAAATTGAAGTACGCAACTGACTCGAAGCTCTTACCGAACTCCTTCATAGCCCAGGTTTTGCCGACCTGCCTTGCACCGCGGATAATCAACGGTTTTCTGTACTTTGATTCTTTCCACTTATTCAGATCCTCTAGGATAAACCTTCTCAAGGCGCTGCCTCCTTCCTGTAGCGGTTATCCCAATTATACTCATTCCGGCTTATTAACGAAGAAGAAATCACACTTTTTCAGTAGGTTATGTGATTTTTTACACATTTTTCACCAGAAAAGTGTGATTCACTGATTTCTGATGGCAGAGTTACATCGAACCCGGAGGAAAAGCAGACAAACGCCTGATTCCTTTATTGTGGCAGGCTCTCCCACACGGAGCAGCGAGCACCCGACAGCTTCATCTCATTCATACTTTCCTATGAACTGAAAACTCTTCTGAACTCTCTCAGGTTTTCAGTCTCTCCTTTATAAGGGTTAGTGTAGACTGCGAACTCGATTACACGGAATTTGTAGAGGAAGTTCTCCTCGATTACCTTTCTGTAAGCCTCTGCCACGATATGTGGAGGATTATGGAATGCCCCGCATCCGAATGCACCGAGGATAACGCATTCGTTTCCTTCGCCGCATGCTATGGAGAGAATACGCTTTGCCCTTTTCTCATGAAGAGCCGTAAGTTCTTCCTCCGTAGGGTTTATATATCCCTTCTCTCCCGGGTAGTCCGGCCACGTGAGGTCGGGAGCGGCTGTGGTGATGACGTTGACTTTATACCAGTCTTTTCTATCCATCATCACCGGATAAAGCCGGTCTTCCTTGAAGACGACCACATCAGGCGTGTAGATTGTGTCGTCTGTGTTGCTTCTGTCATTTGTACTACGGTGCGGTGTGTAGAATTTATTCCAGTTTTCTTCCGTATCGAGACACGGGTAGAGTGTCGATGTGCGGCATATGCTCTCCTCCTGGGCAAACGAGCCACCTCTCACTCCGCCTCCGGGTCTGACGGCAGATGCGAAGTTGAGGACAGCCGTACTCTGCCCCCTGTAGGCCGATGCTGCTTCAAGGGTACGCTTTCCGGAGACCTTTATCTCGACTTTACTCCCGTAGAATACTCCTGAACGGGGGACGTAATCCTCCCTCTCCAATATGACGCGCCCGTTCCTCAAACCTGAGGAAACCGCAGATGAAAGAAAGGAATCCTTCTTTATCTGATACATAGTATCCTTGAAGATTCTGACATTATCTTCTCTATCCATAACATTCTCCCTTTACTGGTTTTCAATAGTATAAATCCAATCATGCGAAATGAGGTCGCTTCAGAGGAGACATATTTTCAACAGCGTTATTTTGTTGGTGTTTATCAAATTGCAGAAAGAATATGAAAAATAACGGGAATGAGCTATTGCACTTTTTATTCATCTTTTATATCTTTCACACAAGGCAAAGGCGTCTTGTAAGGGAGTATATTCCCCCATCATGACGCCTTTTTCCGTTTCGGAGGCTGTATGGACTTTTTTCGCAACACCGATGTCCCTCTTGAAGGAGAAGTGAGGATTCCCTCCGGCTGTGCCGTATCGGCGGCATTCTCGAAGAAGGGAAGAAAATTTACCGGGGAGACCATGATCAGGTCCATCAGGACCATGCACGAGAGATCGAACGGGCTCGGAGGAGGTTTCGCCGGCTACGGTATATATCCCGAGTACAGGGATTACTATGCCTTCCACATCTTCTATGACGACAACAGCGCAAGAGTTGAGACGGAGCGCTATCTTGACGACTATTTCGACATCGTCAACCTATCGAAGATTCCGACAAGGAAGAACAGGAACATATCGGATGAACCTTTGATGTGGAGATACTTCGTAACCCCCCTCAGAACAAGGCTCTCCTCCTCCCTTCTCGACGAGAAGGAATATACGGTGAGGGCGGTCGTTCACGTAAATACCCATATAAAGGGAGCCTACATATTCTCCTCCGGCAAGGATATGGGAGTCTTCAAAGCCGTAGGTTACCCCGAGGACGTAGGTGACTTCTACAGACTCGAGGAATACGAGGGATACTCCTGGACGGCCCACGGACGCTATCCGACCAACACCCCCGGATGGTGGGGAGGCGCCCACCCATTCGCCCTTCTCGACACCTCTGTCGTCCACAACGGAGAGATTTCGAGCTACGACGCCAACAGACGCTCCATCGAGATGCACGGCTACAGATGCGTACTCCAGACAGACACCGAAGTAATCACATACATAATAGATTACCTTACACGTGTCCAGGGGCTCACCATGGAGGAGGTCTCCCACATAATAGCAGCACCGTTCTGGTCGACGATAGGAAGAATGGAGGAGGATAAGAAGAGGGAATACACATACCTGAGGAACACATTCTCATCTCTTCTCATCACCGGCCCCTTCTCGATCATCGTAGGCTTCACCGGAGGTCTCATGGCTCTCAACGACAGATTGAAGCTGCGTTCCCTTGTCGCTGCCGAGAAGGATGATATGGTCTACTTCGCTTCCGAAGAGGCGGCAATCAAGGTCATTGAACCCGATGCGGAGAGAATCTGGCATCCCAGAGGCGGGGAAGCTGTAGTTGTCAGGCTGGAAAACACGGAGGAACAGCAATGCAGGGATTAGAT
>CAVJJV010000023.1:0-4415 GCA_963650055.1 Comamonas kerstersii
CTTTACAACTTCTTTAATTACATTAAATTGTATCTATATATTACACTTTTATGAGGGAATAGTCGACTGAAAATTACACTTTTATGAGGGATTATATGGCAGTAATTAACACTTTTATGATGCAATATGAATCACTCTCTATATTCTCTTCATATTTCTTGATGATGATTACAGAGAATCGCGATGAAGATGTCACATAGAGAATATATCCTGTGACAAAGAAAAGCGCATATGAATATGAATTTTCTTCGTTTCCTTCATTTCGGGCTGCAGCTGATCTGTTGCAGCCTGTTCTATTCAAGTCATGGAAATTTCAGATAAAATGCTCCGATTTTTTGACATTCTGCTGTTTTTTTCTGTTTAGAGTATTGGAGGCAGATAATATGAATCAGCTGAACAACATCATTCTGGAAGGAACAGTCGTCAATGAACCGGATGTAGTCGCAAAAAGTGCGGTTACTCAAAGCAGGCTGGTGAAATTCACCATAGCCAATGACAGATATTACAAGGATGTCAACGGTAACTCCAAACAGGAGACACTATTTCTTGTAATCCAGTGCTGGGGGGAGCTCGGAGAGAAGACGCTGGCCAATATCCACAAGGGTATGATCGTCAGAACAGTCGGCAGGCTTATGATGTGCCGCTGGGAGAACAAGGCCGGTGAGAAGAAGAGCACCATCGAGATTGTGTGTAATCACATCGAGTACAGGCTCAACAAGAACAGGGATGCAAAGATGGAGGTCATCGAAGATACAGAGAAGGAGACCGATGTCCTTGCAGATACCACCGTTCTCTACGAGTTCTGAGAAATTCCCTCCGTTATACAGCTTTCATGTCCGGCTTCAGGATACTACTCCTGAGCCGAGGCATGTCAGTATGATGACTCCCAGGATAATTCTGTATATTCCGAAAAGGGTGAAATCTTTCTTCTTTATGTAGCTCATGAGGAATCTTATGACCAATAAGGAAACAAGGAAGGCTGTAACGGTTCCGAGAAGGAGCGTTATTACTTCTGTCTTTGTGTAATTGAACCCGAACTTCAATATCTTAATGAAGGATGCACCCGCCATCGTCGGGATTCCCATGAAGAAGGAGAACTCCGCTGCACTTGTCCTGTCTATTCCCAGGAGCAGGGCTCCCATTATCGTTGCTCCGGAGCGTGATGTTCCGGGAATGAGGGATAGGACCTGAAAAAGTCCTACATAGAGGGCAAGGCGGATTGTGATATCATCAGTGGAAGTGGTGAGAGGAGTACGGGATTCATTCTTCCTTTCAATCAATATGAAAAGAACACCGTATACAATCAAGGCGGATGCGATGACAAGGGGAGTATGAAGATGTTCTTCCATCCAGTCGTTAAGGAGGATTCCGACTATCCCCGAGGGGATTATCGCCACGAGTGTCTTGAGCCATATGAAGAGGGTGGGCTTCTCTAAGGACAGCTTTCCTTCATTCTTCTTCAGCGGCCAGAGTTTATTCCAGTAGAGGACGACAACTGCAAGTATCGCCCCGAGCTGGATTACGACAAAGAACATGCTCCTGAAATCCGGTGTGCCCTCGAGTGTAATGAACGAATCGAAGAGGAGCATATGGCCTGTACTCGATATCGGGAGCCACTCCGTTATTCCTTCGATTATTCCGAGGAGTATTACTACTGCTGTCTGTGATATCTCCATTCTCTTCCTCTCTTCAATCCCATTCCAGTGGAACTGCTTCAGCACTCCTGAGGTAGAAGACATATGTTTCTACCTTCAGTCCGGGGTACATGCTCCTGAGGGCATTCCTGTAGTAGCCGAGCTGCCGGCGGTGTCTCTCTTCGTTCCTGAAAAGGTCTGTCTTGTAATCTACAATGATTGCACTTTCTCCATCAATAGAGAGAAGGTCCATGATTCCTTCAACAAGGTTGTCTCCGTCCTTCATGAGGAATTTCCTCTCCGGATACAGCTTTGAGTTTCTCCTTATATTCATGTAGAACTCCGAAGAGAGGAAATTGTTACTGAGTTCAAGGGCGCTTTCAAGGACGATGTCTCTTTCCTTTTCGTCACTGAAGTATGAGCCGGTATCGGGTACGGTGCCGCTTATAGCGCTCTCTATGAGATAGTGGACAAGCGTTCCGAACTCCGTGATGCCGTCATTGTCCTTTCTCTTTATAAGTATCCTGTCGGCAGGAACGGCCGGGAGGAGTGTGGGTGTTTTTCCTTTCACTTCATCATCTTCCCCGATCAGCGTCGTTACTCCGATTCTTACTCTTCTTCCCCCGTCATGAAGAGGTTCGGGATTAAAATACCATGATTCTATCTCCTTATTCATTCTTTTCTTTGTTCTTCTCTCCCTGAATGCGTAAAACTTGACAGGTTCGAATTTTCTCGTCTCCATTGTTCTGCTTCCGTATTCAAGGCCGAAATCTATTCCGTCTACAAAGTACTGGAGCATGGAGTTGTACTTCTCTTCGTCGGTTCTTACAAGGCCTTCAGTGTTTACTCCCTGTTTACCGAATACGGATGTGAATATGAGGTGGTGTTCACTTCTTGTTGCGGCGACATATAGAACACGTTTTGTCTCGGCATTCTCCATCATGTTGTCCTCGACCCCGAGGAGAGAGGAGAGGGGATTTTTAAGCCTGTTGTCCGGGGTGACGAAGTAGGGGGGAAGGGGAAGACCGGAGGGGAGAGTAATGATCGAGTACCTCTCTCCGTTGTTCTTTCCGGCCATATCACAGACGAAGACGATGGGGTACTCGAGTCCCTTTGATTTATGTATCGTCTGGATGGTGACTCCAGTCTTCTTCTCCCTCAGGACATTGAGGTCCTTGAAATCGGATACCTTTCCAAGGTTCGGTCTGAGAGAAGAAAGAAACTCGACGAGTCCTCTCTGCTCCCTCTCAAAGTCTGATGCAATTTTAAAGAGATAATCATAGTGCTCAGAGTAGCTTCCGTTCTTTTCGTCGGTATCAATGAAATAACGGTAACCTGTATCGTACCAGAGGTAATGGATAATCCCGGTGAGTTTTCCCGTCTCCTCAATTTCCTCAAGCTCTCTCAGGAGGTTGTCGAGGACTATGAGTCTTTCCCTTCCGTCATCCGTCACTCCAGTCTCTCTTGTCTCATTGTTTCTTATATTCCCGATTACCGTCTCTATGTCTTCGTCGCTCATATTGATGAAGGGACTGCGGAGTATGGATGCAAACGAGAGGATATCATCATCCTTATATACAGAATACTGTAGAAGACAGTAGAAATCGTTGACAACGGCATCGGAAGTAAGGGATTTGTTGTCCGTGACGTTGAACGGGATATTGAAGAGCCTCAAGGCCTTCTCGAAGTCGCTCTGGTGGGATGTCTTCCTCAGGAGGATGGCTATATCGTCGTATACGGGGTATCTCGGGAAACCTTCTCTACTGTCGTAGACCATATACCTCTCTCTTTCCTTTCCGAGTATCTCCTCCCTGATGATTCTTGCAACTTCATATGCCTCGCACTCGGAATTCGATGCATTGTCGTCATCCGTATATTCTGAAGCATTCATATACCTGAAGCTTATATTCGCCCCGACTCTCTCCCGTCTGCTTGTAAGGGGGGTGTACTCGGCTTCGAATGAGGGATTTTCGGGACTTTTCTCCGGCATTATCCTCTTATTGAATATTTCGTTGATTTTCTCAATCAAGGCCTTTTCGCTTCTGAAGTTCTCGGTCAGATTCAAAACTCTCCCGTCTCCGAAGTCCCTGCTGATGTTCTTGAAAACCGAGACATCAGCTCCCCTGAACTTGTATATCGACTGTTTTTCGTCTCCGACCATGAAGACTTTATCCATCAATATATCCCCGACAAGAGGGTAAGAGGATGTGGATGTGAATTCAGGCTTTGCGGCAAGGAGATAGAGAAGGCGCTTGTTCTCTTCGTTGTTGTCCTGGAACTCATCGACCATTATTCTCTTGAATCTCCTGTTGTAGTATTCCCTCAGACTCCGGTTTGTCTTCAATATGTCTATCGAGAGAAGTATTACATCATGGAATGTCAGAAGTCCCTCAGTTCTCTTGTGGCGTATGATTCTCCTTTCAAACTCGGTAAACAGGGATGCGTAGCCGTCAAGAAGAGAGAAGGAGTCGCTTCTCTCGTACTCCATGAAGGCGGAGAGTGTTTTGAAGAGCTCTCTGATTTCCTTTCTCTCTTCTGTGAATTCATCATTAAGAACGATGTTTTCCTTTACAGAGCGTTTCCTTGAGAACGACGTCTTGATTTCCACGCCCTCCTCCAGGTAATTCTTTATTGCCTCTGCGTGAGTGGTGTCCTCAATGATGCTTCCGTACTTTCCGTATTTCGATATGAAAGCATCAAGCAGAACAATGAGTTCATCCTTTTTCTTCCTGTTCTCGGCTTTGATAATCTCTTCAGCTTCCTTCTTCAAACTATCGCCGA
>CAVJJV010000024.1:0-12101 GCA_963650055.1 Comamonas kerstersii
CATATATGCACCATTGCAGGTCAAGAAGAATCACATCATATCCATTGAGATGTACTTCATAGTCAGGAGAAGCACTTATCTTGAGTGATGAGAACAGTTCTTTTGAATCAGCACCCTTCGAGTAGTAGGCAGACAGCATACAAGCTGCCATGGACTTACCGAAGCGGCGGGGACGGCTGACGCACATCAGGCGCTGTCTTTTCCCCAACTCCATGTTCGTGAACTCAATCAGTCCGCTTTTATCTACATAAAACTCGTCATCAACCGCACATTTGAATGCAGAATTGTCCGGATTAACGAATCTTCCCATTCCGTCTGATCGATATCAGATCGATGCTCCTATCAGGGCATCAAAACGCTCTCCGGCAATGGCCATGATGTCTTCAATCTTTACATCTGTTCTATCGTCAGTGTTATTAGGGAGAGCTTCTTCCATATACCACTCATAATCCCTGTTTATTCCATACTTCTTTTCAAGAAGATCTGTAATCTCCCCCTCATCTACCAGCTCACTGTTGACAAGACGCTCGAGAACGGAGTATGTAAGCTCATCACCAAAGAGCGACAGAAGAAGGATCTCTCCCAGGAGGATCGTCGCATTTTCCTCCTCTTTTTTTACCTCGTATGAGGGGGAAGCACACTTTGCCCTGTTGAGAAGAGCCAGGTTACTGATTCTTTTCAACGTATCCGTCTCCTTTTCATCCTTGACACCGTTTTCAATAAGAAGCGTGTGGATGAATGCTCTCCTCTTTTCTTCTTTCCGTTTCTCCTCTTCTTCTTTTTCAATCAACCTTGCTGAATATACTTCACATCTTTCGATGAGTGGGGTCAGATTGACACCAAGGGTTCTCTCAAGTGTGGAAAACATTTCATCAAAAGCCTCAGGCAGTCTTCTCTCTCCGGGAATTGGAAATTCATAATGAGTGAATATTTCCTCCTCTTTAGGTCCGATGAAATCAAGCCCGTCGTTGTAATCATCGGCAACTATCTGGATTAATCTCCTCATAGAATAATAGGATTCTTCCATTCTGTAATTTACACACACAAGTTCCATAGGGATGCCGTCAATGCTGCTTATCAACTGCGGAGGATAAAGCTTGCACCCCTTGATTGTAATCATACGTCTTTCCATATTGATCTCCTTGCCTATTTATATGCGATATCCTCCTCGAGGAGGAAGAGAAAAATACAGGAAAATCGGGACAAAGAGAAGAAAAATCCATCAAATCCCGGAATATGTTATTTTTCGGGACAACAAAGAATTATTTCCACCATAAGGAAAGGGAACCTGAATAAACAACGCATGAATCTCTTCTTCAGAATCATCTAATCTCCAGCCTTTTTCTGTCACCCTGACACCTTGACAACAGGCTTATTCCTACTTAGATTATTCATATAAAAGGCACCGCCAGTGGACGGTTGACCTCCTATTATTATGGTATATTAACCGTCTCTAATCGGAAGTTAAGGACGGTTATTATTTTAAAGCTGAATACAGCATTATCAATAGACTGATGACAGTGAAAACAGTCATGAGAGTTTCAAATGTTGTCATAAGCATCACCTCCTTATTTTCAGAATAATTGAAGAATCAGGAGGAACCCTCCCGATACATCTTTAGATTCAGGAGGTCAAAACCGTCCACCGTACATAGCGGTGCCTGGTGATAAATTAACATATATCACGATATGTTCCTAGGGGAAGATTCTTCTCAAACGCAGAAAAGAAAAGGAAAAATGTACTGCATCCCAAAATCTGCTATTTTCCGGGACAACAAAGAGTTATTTACAGAAACAGACTTAATGTTCTTTACGGTTTGATGCCCGATATGATATGATAACCCGTGTAACCGTCGGTGGACGGTAGTCCTCCTATTTAGATAATGTTATTAACCGTCTCTGATCGGAAGTTAAAGACGGTTATTTTTTTTCTCTCTAATCAATGACAGTTCCCGGGCTGCTTATACTTCGACTCCGCCGGATGAAATTCTGAAGCCTACATAGGCCTGGAGATTGCCGAATCTGAGTCCGCTTATGTTTCTGTAGTTCCACCTGTATGAATAGGCCGCCCCGAGAGAGAGTGATATGTAGTTCCATACCTTCACCTCTCCTTCCGCCTTGACGACAAGGGTATGCTCTATCGTACCGTAAAGGGAAAGAGCCGAGAGCCTGTCTATCTCGTCGAGGCTGTTTACATCAATGCCGTCGAAGGTGTAGTTGGAAGGGTTGCTGCCGCGTCCCTTCTCACCGTGTGCCATATATAATGTGGAAGCTGAGAGCGAGAGGAAGTCCGGGATGCGGTATGTGCCGCCGAGAGCGAAGACAAGACAGTCCGGGCCGTAGATATAGCCGCCGTAGGCAATATCATCATAGTCACTCTCCGTGCGTTTGTAGCCTACAAGATAATCCTGGGAGAAACAGCGGTATTCGTATCCCTTGTTCTTGTAGTTCGAAACATTGCCGTTTCCGTCGTAGTACTTGGTATTGAGGTACATTCCCGGCATGTTGTAGACACTCTCTAAGTAAATGTTCATTATCCCCTTTCCTATGATATCGGAATAGGAGACGTTCATGAGGGCGCCGAATGCATTGGGAGCTATGTACCCCAGTCCCTTCTCGCCGAGGTCGGTCTTCACTTCACTTGCAAGCTGGATCTGGTCCATCGTCACCTGAGCATAGAGGTTCCACTTCTTCGCCACCGCCCATGAAATATCTATCGTGACAAGGTTGTTCGCTTCAAGGATTGTCTCCTCCTTGTAGTTGAAGTAGTTGTGGACGATCATGAAGGGATTGAGGAGCCTCAGGTCGAATGCAGAGTCTGTATCGAGAAGGGTTATGAATGCACCCGATATCTTGAGGTTGTCAAACGGCGTTATTTCATATACAACCGAGTGTCTGAGCTCCCTGTAGCCGGAGAAGCGCGAGGAGAGAAGTCCCCAGGGCTCGAGAAGGTCCTCATAAAGGGGAGTTCCGTCAATGAAACTCTGGTGCGAGGAATCGAAAGAAGTGAGGTTGATGAAGACGGAGGTCCTCCCTGTATAGAATCCGGCCTTCATGAATTCCTGATAGTCAAAGTTGTCTCCGATTCCCGTGTTTCCCGTATATCCCTCTCCGTGTGACACTCCCGATCTTGCGACAATGAGATTGAGGCCGCCCGTCCCTATCGATATTCCGGCGTCCCGGGGGAAATTACGGAATATGTCGGCTTCGAAGAACTGCGAGTGATAATACTTGTTCCATATGAGATTCGCATCGTTCTGGCGGCTTATCCCCTGCTCGACTTCGAGGACAAAGCGTGTATAGAGAATGGACCCGAGAGAATTCTCGAGAGTAACACTGATCGGGGCGTTCGTCTCCCTGTTGTTCTTTATAAACCAGTCCCCGTCTATATCGTACTCCGGGAGAGTCCGGTTATCGGAACCGAAGGGACGGTTTGTCTGAAGATATATCTCCGGTGCAATCTCCCCGTAGAAGTTGATTGTCCCGTTGTCGTCTTTGTAGAGTACCACGTCTCCCTTGAGTTTCTTCATGCACCATGAAACAACTTCATCGTCTTCCCCGAGAACGGAAGACGCTCTCTCGAGGGCGACGAGGATCTGGTCTGCCGTAACGGGGCCGTTGGAGCTCGGGCCTGCAACACCGGCAGTATGGCAGAGCTGGTTCACTGTCTGCCAGAGCGCGGATGATACAGTGTAATACTCCTGGCTGTTTGCCTGTAATAAGGAGAGGGAGAGAAGGAGAACAAGAAGTAAGAGTAGGAACTTCTTCACTGTGCTATCCTCCCTTTGAACCAGTTGGAGAGTGCAACGATTCTGTTGTAGAAGGAGAGCTCGAGGTCGACAGTATAGAAGAGTAGATTGACTTTGGGTTCCTTATCCCTGACTGAGGCAAGGGCAAAGACGTATATGCCCTCCTCGGTTTCGATGAAGTCGAGGCTCATATTGACCTTACCTTTCTTCACAAGGCTTATTCCGAAGAACTTGAGGTCGTTGTTGTTCTTTATATCGAGAAAGATTTCATCCTTAATCGAAGTATAGTTCAGAGCATAGACGTTGCCCCCGAAGGATGTATCATTCTGGTATGCAAAGTATTCCTTATTGAGGGGGATGGAATCTACTACGGGGTCGTCGATCCTGTCCTTTTTATTCTCGCTCGAGAGCATCCAGCACTCTGTAAAGAGCGTCTTCTCCTTGTCCCCAGCCCTGTGTGATATGTATGTAAGCCCGCTCATGGTCGAAACGGAGAGAAGTGTATTGTAGAGCTTGAGCTTCTGGCCGCTCCGGGAGAGCGTCTCCCAGCCCTCGGGATAGGGAACGAGAGTCGCGAGGGCTACTGCAAAGCCCTTCTCCATCGCCTCTATGTTTTTAATCTTCTCCCTGACCAAATCCGACTCGGGAGCAATGAGTGTGATGTCGCCTCCCGTGGTGTTCTCCTTGACAATGGAACCGGAAAGTATTGTCTCATACCTCTCTTCCTCGATATCTGGGAGGTAGCTTTTAAGGGGTGAGAGGGCATGAAGAGAGAAAACAAAAAAAAGTAAAAGAGAAGTAATAACAAGCTTTTTCATTTTTCAATCTCCCCGACAAACCAGTTTTTCAATGAGACTATCCTCTTCGAGAATGCGGAAGGAAGGTCGACAGTGACAAAGGGAGTCTTGATCCGGGTATCCTCTCTGAAGACTGTCGCCATGCCGAAGAGCGCGAATCCCTCCTCAGTCATGAGAACATCGACCGACATATTGAGCTCCCCGCTGTCAACGGCAGTAAAGAAGAGAAACTTGAGTTTGTCCTTATTGGTGAATGTTACGAAGATTTCGTCTTCGTATATTTCATAGCTTATGATATATACATTACCCCCGAAGAAGTTGTCCTTGAGGTATGCAGCTATCTCGTACTCGTACTCCCGGGGAGCATATGTGAACTCCACATCATATGCCTTCTTTCCCTTCTCGGAGGAAGTGAGTGTGTAGGCATCGGAGAAGAGAACCTTGTCCGCCCCTGTCGTGTATGATAGATATGTAATTCCCTTTATGGTTGAAACGGAGAGAAGAGTATTGATCAGCTCAAGCCTTCTCTCCTCAAGAGTCATCTCCTTCCACCTTTCAGGGTACGGAAGAAACGACGTAACCCCCATTACAAAGCAGCCCTCCGTATCCTCATCGAGCGCCGCCTTCTCCTTTCCCCTTGTGCCGTCGAAGGCAATGGAGGGGACATAGTAGCCGTCGGGGGAGCCGTACTGGAGTGTCTCCCCTCTCAATACAGCCTCCCTGTCGCTCTCGGAGAAACCGGAGGTAACGGAATATATGCTCTCCACGGCAGGGAGGGAAAATAATACCAGTAGAAGGAAAATCAGACAGATGATTTTTTTCATGAAAACTGTTTATCCTTTATATCCTCTTTTGTCAAAGCAAAGAGAAGCATGAAAAGAGGATTGTATTGAAAATGTATAAGGTGGTGGGCAGTTGTTGCATTGAGTGCAATCACAAAGCTGAGAGCAAGAAAGAAGAGATCGTCTCTTCTCCTGTATGTAAGAGCACAATAGGATGAAAGCACAAGAAGAGTAAAGACAGCACCGTAGCGGAGGAGAAGAAGAATGTAGGACGAGTCGATGAAGAAGTACGCATTGTAGTGTACAAGAGAACCTCCCGCCCCCTCCTGCTCGAAGTATGTCCCGAAGAGCGTGACGGAATAGCGTGTAAAGCCCTCCCTCCCGAGTGAGAGACGGCTCGAAAAGATATTGTTTACTCTCTCCATCCACTCGAGAGCCGGGTCATAGTAGTATGTAACAAGGAAACAGAGAACAAAGAAGAATAGAATCGAGAATGAAAGGATGATTCTCACCCGCTCCGCCTTTCCCTCGAGTTTCTTCTCAAGAAGTGAAACAAGAGCATAGAGCACGGATATCACCACAAGTGATATGCAGTCGAGACGGGTGTGGCAGTAGCGGTAGACAACCCAGGAGAGAATAATCCCCGGGAGGTACATCCACCACTTCAGCCTCTTCCTGTAGATATAGTAGCCTTCTGCAGCAAGAAAGAAGACTACAGCTGCAAAGTCCGTCGCAAAGCATATTCCGAAGGAGTTCCTCACCTTTTCTGTTCCCGCGCCGTATACAAGGTTCTCGATAAGCCCCGTAAGCGACGAGACAACAGTCACAGCTAAAAGCAGGAGCACCTCGAAGAAATGAACCTTGAGAATCTTCTCCGAATCGACATCCCTTGCCCCGCATACAAGGAGCACGAACATGAACGCATTGTTCTCCCCCATCTTGAACTTTACAAGAAGACCTATCGAGAAGAAGACGAATGCGACTGCAACATCCCTGACTCTCCACCTGTCATAGATTATGAACTTAAGAACAATCAGGATGAGAGCCACGGTCTTGTTGATTGTCCACAGAATCTCAAGAGGAGGGAACATCGTCATCGCCCAGAAGTCGTCAAAGACAATCAAAGCCAATGCAAATAGAAAGAGATTATCCCTCACCTTCCCGTTGCTGCAGAGCGGAAACTTCGACTCCAGAAAACCATTGAGCCCCATAGTCCACCTCAATAGTAAAGAGAGAAGCCCACCAAGACATTGAAGGAAGCAGTAGTGCTCCAGTCGTCGCCCATCTTTGTGAGATTCCCCGGATTGGTCTTCATCTCCTTACCGTTACTACTGTCTCCTTTAATATGCTCATATACATCCCACTCGGTGACGGCACTTACGTCATAGCTTCTCACAGTCTTTACGAGGCACTGGAGGCCGAGATTGAGTTCCAGCGGGAAAGAATCAAATCCTTTGGATGCATTCACCTCAATGTCGAGTGTATTGTTCCAGATATAGGAGAAGAAATCTCTTTTTGCATACTTTTCAACATTGTCGGCATAACGGTAGTTGAAGATGGTATTGAGTGTAGTACCGTATTTCTCCTCTGTGGCATACTGGGCGCTTCTCATCTGGTCCTTGATTACAAAATCCAGGTCAAAATCCCAGGAGGAGACGGTTGCTGAAAGCGAGACTAGGAACTCGAGAGAGTCGGGGTAAAGAGGATAACTCAATGTAGATCCCTTGTTTATATATGCCGTACCCATATCGGTATTACCCCAGGGATTGCTTTCTTTCCTATATACGTAGTGGGTACCGAAGAACGGAGAGACGTAGGTCGTCTGGAGAGACAGGGATGTAAAATCCCCGATAGGAAGAGAGAATTCAGCACCAAACTGATAGGAAATTATGTTTCTCGCCCAGAAGAGCTTACAGCTGTTGATTTCATCAATAGCAAGGGCAGTGTAGAACTTACCAACTCCCTTCCAGGTGTATGAAGCATCAAGACCGATCAGCATATTGTCATAGTCACCTATGTAGTTCTGGGAGAACATATATACCCCTAGCGGATTCATATATGCAAGCTCGAAGCGCTTTCTCCAGATAACCGACTCATAGATCGAGGCCCTGAGTCCCTCGAGAGGCTCTATCTCTATTCTCTGGATCGAGAGGTTGTTATCATATACACCGCTACCGCTCCCGGTGACGGGATCAGCCTCTCCGGAGAGCTTTACATAGGACTTACCGAGGCTGCCCACGGCAACAGAGAAGTTGAGCCAGGATGCGGGGGAAAGGGAGAACTCGATGCCGTCGAAGGAAGACGCACTCTTCGAGAGCCCGAGGTTGTTGATTCCGGGGCCCCAGTCTCTCTTGATCGAGGCAAAGCGTACGACAAGACGGTTATCGAAGAAAGAGGATGAAAGCTCGGGGTTCATACCCGTTCCGAACTTAAGAGAGGAGAATGGAGACAGGGTCTCATTCGCCCCGCCGCCACCCTTTATTGTGAGATAGAAGCCGTCACAGTTATCGGAGAAGTCGGTTACAAGAAAAGCCCTGTGGTCGAGCTTATTGAAGAGCATCCTGAGATCCATATAGAGGGAGACCTTATTGAACATCTCGCTTCTGATATATGCAATAAGGGTATTTCTCGAGTCGAATGCCTTATCCAGAAATCCCACACGCTGTATACTCTCCGCCTTCGCCCCGACAGCGACAGAGACATCCTTCCACTCTATTGCTACATATCCCTTCTCGAGAAGAGAGCCTTCGCTAGAAACACCGTAGCTTCTCTCCAGATCTCTGAGGACAGCTTCAACTGCACTTTTCTCACTCTCTGAAATCTTATCGGAGGAATATATAGTATCGAGGAGATTTCTCACTGTTGTGAGGGTGTAGGGTCTCGTATCAGGCTGGACGGGAATTATACCTCTTATTTCCCCCATGTCGATAATCCGGTAGGCATCACTATCGAGTGCAACGGAAAGACTGCTCGAAGCAGAGAGAAAGGAAAGAAAACACAAAAAAAGAACAAATACAGAGATAATCCGTTTCATATACTCAAAGGCAGAAGAACAACATCCCGCCCTTTCCCCTTATTACTATATGGTGTTTCTGAAGACAAAGTCTTCAACTCTAGGGATTATAACAGTAATCTCTCTCTGATGGCTATATGCAGAGGCCGGTATCTAAGGCTGTAATAGATTGATGAAACTATCATAAAGAGAGAGCCGGTAATTATGTCCGTTGATTTACAAAGGAGCCTCAATCCTCACACTTATCCATATATTCAATTTTCGGATTAAAGAAGAACCCCTTAAACATACTTCTCAGAAGGACACCTATCCTCTTGAAGCGCTTATTGGGGGAATGTGCAATTATCCTTCCGAAATTCAGTCCGCACTTTGCAAGATAGTACATTAATCCCCTGAGTCCCTCTTTCCGATACAGATAGTTTTCATTTCTGAATGCATATGAATATCTGTTTATGCGCTCGATGTAATCATTGGCAATGGAACTGCCGTTATTCTCCTTCATCGCATGTATGACCTGGCTGCTGCCAACAACAAAGCACGGCATATTGTATCTTACAGAGATTCTCCTCGTGTATTCTATATCATCTCCCCAGATGAAGAATTCCCTGATTGGGAGCCCGACTTCCATGACGGTTTTACTCCTCAGGAGCAATGAGACAAATGTAGCCTGTTCAGCCTGTACAATACCGTACTTCATCAAATGCGAATAATCGTAGTAACTTTTCTTGAGTTTCTGGCGGTTCATTCTGCATTCTTTCCCGTCTGTCCACAATGCTATACTGGAAAGCCAGCCGTAGTTGGCACTGAGCCTGGCGGAAGCATCCATAAGATTATAGAGGGCATCTTCTGCGGGCAGGCAGTCATCATCCATCAGCCAGATATAATCGTATCCCCGCCTTACTGCTTCCTTTATCCCCGTATTGAAACCGCCGGCACCTCCGATGTTTTTACCTGTATTTATATATATCAAATCATCACAACCGGTCAGATATTCCCCCGTGCCGTCATTCGATGCGTTGTCAACAACCAGGATATCACAGGGGAAGACCTGCCCTTTCAGGCTGTCAATGCATTTTTTAAGCATCTCCAATCTATTGTATGTAACAATTACGGCAGCTACACTATTCATCATTCTTCCCTCATACACAAGATTTGAACTTTCTCAAAAGAAACCTCAATCCTTTTTTAATCCAGTTTTCACTTTCCATGAAGATGACGGGAATCTCCTTATAGTCTATGCTGTTCTTATCTAGCCAGACATCGAGAAGACGCTCGGAGACAAAGCCGAAGACACGCCTGTCATAATTACTGTAGGAGGAAATATCGAGTCTCTTCTCAAGAGTGAAGAGGATATCGAAAAGCCATGAACAGTAGGAGTCGAGTAAATCACGCTTCATGATGAACATGTTGAACCTATGGCCTTTCGTACTCTTCATAACCTTCTTCCAGGAAGGAATATACCCGGGATATTTCTCACTTATTATCCTCTCCGTCTCATCAAGGTCTATCTTATGGTGGGCATGAACATACTGGCTGTAGTTGGTTTCGATGAAGTAGTTTCTCTTTCTGGGAAGTATTACGGGAGAAGAGTCGAGAAGTTTATCACACTCTGTGAGGGTCAGGACTCTCCCCTCTTTACTCCCTCTTCTATAAGGAGATGCAAAGTGCCTCCGGTAATGAACGAGCCCAAGGTAGTCGCACTTGAGGTTCTTCCATGCCCAGTAGAGACCGGTAAGTTCGCAGAATGAAGGATTCTTTCCGCTGATGTTATCCCCCGTATCGTCCGGCGTGTACCCTATATCCTCCTTCCCTGTGTGTCCTGCATGGACGGGATAGTACATACTGTCCTCAGGCATCCAGTATTTCTTATGTGCTGCAACTATTATCTTTATATCCTTCATTCCACTTTCTCCTTTCTCAGGAAGGAGAGAACCCTCGAAAATGCCTCCTTCATGAATACATCACGAAGCAGGATAAGCAGGAAATAGTATACAGCAGCACCGAGGACTATCAAGATAAGAGTGCTGACGATACCTGCTTCAAGCATATCAGCCAGGGGATATACAACACAGAACATAATAAGAGCAGAAACGAGGTACTTGATGCTTGATAAGAATATTCTCTTTATACTTATCGTCTTTCTTACAAAGAAGAACTGGACGGAGGTAACGGTAATCTCTGCAACAATGGAGCCTATTGCAGCCCCGATGGAGTAATACCTGGGAATGAGGATTGAATTGAGGATTACATTGACGACAGCCCCGAGAGTAACGGAGTATGTGAGGTATTTCTGCTGCTTTGTGGGAATGAGGTACTGCATTCCAGTTACATTACTAAGTCCTATGATGACAATGAGAAAGCTCAGAAGTGACAGTAAGAGTTCTGAGGGAAGAAAATCCTCCCCGAGGAACCACGGGATAAGATTGTGTGATATTGCAGCAAGCCCGAATGCGAGAGGAAGGGACGTAAACCACACAAACCTGTAACTCTTGTACTGGTACTCCCTGATACGCTCAGTCTCACCACGGCCGTAGCAGTAGCTGATTCTGGGGATCATTACGGTCCCGAGTGCCGTTACGATTGTGAGCGCAGTCTTTGAAATCTTGAGTGCCTCCTCATAGTAACCGTTCTCCACCTTGGAGACAGTCATGGCCCCGAGCATTGTCTTATCAAGCATGGCATAGACACTGATTGCAACGGTCGGGATGAAGAGGGAGACGATTGCCCCTATATTCCTGAATGGATGTATATCCTCCCTCTTCACTTTCCCGACTCTCTTTTTTAGAAATGGAATAAGAGAGATAGCACTCAGGAGAGGAGCGGAAGTGAGGATGAAGGCATAGAGCACAAGGTCATCACTCTTCTTTACAAAGAGGAATACCGAGAGGACACTCAATACCTTTATGATACTGTCTCGTGCAGTAATCTTTCCGAACTCCTCCAGTCCCTGGAAGAACCATACGAAGTCGAAGACGACCGTGAGGATATTAAGCGACAATACGGCATTGAGGCTGTCAAGAGTACCCGAAAGCTTCAGAAACAAAAAATAGAGGCAGAGGCAGGAAGAAGCCGTGATGAACCTCAGCAATGCAATATTCCAGAATGCAGAGGAGAGTCTCTCCCTGTTGTCTCTGACGAAGGAAATCTCCCTCTGTCCGTATGTAGCCGTCCCCAGGACAGCAACGATGACGAAGTACGAGACAATGGAATAGGAATAACTGTACATACCTATCCCCTCGGCTCCCAGCACCCTTGTTATATAGGGAGTGGTGACAAGAGGAAGGATAACAGAGAGAATCTGGTATGTCAGATTAAGGATGTAATTCTTCTTGATACTTTTCATCTCTACTGCGCTCTATAGACACCTTTTTCTTAATGTAACCGGACAGATTTCCATTTTCCCCGGTACCTTTAATTATCACCATAAACGGAGCAGAAACAAGTATGCCGGAATACTGATAATCAGAAGAAGAACCCGAGCCCGAAGTAAATCTCGTAGAAATCCTTACTTGTACTCTCTCCCTTGATGTAGTGCAGGAGCTTTCTTGCATCGAGGCCTATGGAGAGCCTAATAGGATAGTTAGGATAATCTCTGAGTATACCGATTCCTTCTACTCCTACACCCACATAGTGTTTTATATCCCCGGCATCATGATTTGCAGCATGCTTTGTGAAGGCATAGTCAACAAAGAGGTTTGCGTATGTGCTGACCCAGCTTGACATGAAGGAGGGAAGCGGGAATACGGTAAGAAGGTTGAGAT
>CAVJJV010000024.1:12111-13519 GCA_963650055.1 Comamonas kerstersii
CTCTTCCGTCATCTGTTATCGTCTTGTTTCTCACCCCCCTGAGATATTCTCCAAGATATCCGGAGTTGGTGCCGGCAATCGATCCCTTGTTCCCGATGGAGTTACTTGTATAGTTGAGAATGAATCTCCCGTTGGGATTGAACCAGCCCCAGAGAAGCTTGAAATACTCCATTGTAACCCTGTCTATATTCTCGCCTTTGGCTTCTCTTGTACCGTATTTCTCATACCATGATTCAGAAATACTGAAGGAATACTTGAAGCCTTCACGGAAGTTGCCGTTCCAGTTGACTGCGCCTCCGCTTGCAGATCCGCTGACTACATAGTAGAAAGAGAAGGAGGGGGTTGAAGAACCGCGTGTATAGGATGTAACCATATGCTGCTGGAGAGTCGGTGTAATCGAAATCTTATCGGCTACAGTCATACTCGAGCTTATACCGACACCGGTGTCGAACGAGGAGAAGAAGAAGTCTTCACCCGCCCAGGACAGATTTTCATAGAAATAGAGAACGGTTGCACCTGATACTCTCTTGCTGAATGTATTGTTGAAGGCTAGTGTGTGTACCTGCGGCTTATACTCTACCGTATGGCTGTAGCCGTATTTCGAGAGGTTCCCGTCGAATGAGAAGGAAGCGGTATGAGTGAAGGTGTCAAGTTTGAACTTCTCGCTGTTCATGAACTTGAATGTATCTGAAAACGATACATTCATCGGGCTGAGTTTTATCCCCGACACCGAGACAACAGGTGTAACATAACTGCTTGCCTTACTCTTTTCATAAATGAGAAGACTGATTGAAGGAGATATCGAGACAGATGAAATATGGAGTCCGGCAAAGGAAGTGGAGCCGGAATACTGGAGTTCGGATCCGGTATTCTTCAATCCGAACCCGAGGTTCATGCTGTAGCCGCCCCCGAAGACGATATTGGAGACATTGAGTGTTCCCTCGTAATCCGAAATGCCCCCTGTCTGTTTTGCCGTTCCTGTAAAGTTGAAGCTCATCTTTGCATCTCTTATATAGAGATTGTTGAGCTTGAGTTCTGTATGGTATGAGGTTGTAGAGAAATCCCAGGGTGTAAATGTTGCATGTATGACACCGTAGAAGTCGGAGAATGTTCCGAGTATGTTCGAATCATAGTACTTCAATCCGAGTCTGAGCCCCGCATTGGTGTCATACTTGGGATAAGGAAGCGCAAAAATGGACTTGGCATCAACAATATTGAAGAGGACATCCACATGCACTACATCATCAACGGGGTCACTTTCCGTAATACTGTAGTCAACACTTGAAAAGAGTCTCTTGTTTATAAGTGTCTGTCTCTTGCCGTTGAGGGAGGCCATCATTTCATCCCTTGAGGCGAACTTCTCCTCTCCGTCGGGAATGATAAGCTGTCTTACAGCCCAGGCCTGGGT
>CAVJJV010000025.1:0-5385 GCA_963650055.1 Comamonas kerstersii
GACCTATGCTTCGTCATTCTCGACCTCTCCCCCGTCAACAAGGGCCACTCTCTTGTTATATCGAAAGAGGCTGCTCCGACATTCGACAGTGTCGAAAACACGACTCTCCACCACATGATCGATGTGGCCAGACTCGTCGACGGAAAGATGAGGAAAGTTCTGAATGCAGATGGAACGAACATAATCATCAACAACGGCCCAGCATCAGGACAGGAGGTCCCCCACCTCCATATACACGTCATTCCGCGTTATAACGGAGACGGGAAGACCTTCTCTTTCCCCTCGAAGGAAAAATATGAAGAGGGAGAGATGGAGAAATATGGAGAAATGCTGAGGATATGAAGAAATACATAGTGCTGCTTCTTTCCCTTCTTCTTCTCTCCTCCTGTGCCTCCTACACAATCAGGGAGGCCAGAGATACCATCGTCTACCCAGAGGCGGGAGGAAGGGAGACGAAGCTTAGTGCAATCATCGAGGAGAAGGAGAGACTGAAACTTCAGGCGGAGGCTGAAAAGATCAACGAGTACCCTGATGATTTATCAGAGATAGAGTATCCGTTCTACTACAATCCATTGAAGGGGGCAGAGTACAGAGCCGACGATACAATAGAAGAGCTCTCGACCATTCTGATTCCTCTCGGGGAGGAGGATCTTGAAGATGAGGCCGTATCGGCAATAGTCTCGCTTCTCGAAAAACATTCATTCACGCTTACAGCCCTCACGGGGAGTCTCTCCAACCAGGCGAGGGTTACCGGCGCCTACGGGAAGAACGCAGTCACGACAGAAGGCGGAACCATCATCTTCGACTCCCTCGTTCTCGAAGAGATGGGAAGTGACTATATTACACTCGCCCTTACAGAGAAGAAAAGAATCACAATCTATACAAGAGACTACCACCCCGTCATAGATGGACTTTCGACACTTGATGAGACACTCACTCTTATCGGGAAACTTGAAAGACTCATCGCAGAGCCTCTTGTTGTCTCGATATCGAACAGGGAAGATGAAGCTCAGATTCTCTTCCTCACATCCATCGCGCCGTCATCCCTCGACTGGACAAGCTGGACGGATTACAGCTACAGAGAGGAGAGGAGTTTCCTTCTTTCGGACATGCTTCTCGCCCTTAACTGGGTCGATACATTCGCCTCCACACGCTTCAGCGAGGAGACGGAGAGCGGGAACACGAGAAAGTACGGAGAGTACGGGGAGAGACTCGATTTCATATACTCGAAGAATGTAATCGTCACTTCTTCGTATGTTATACCTGTCGAGAATATGGAAACAAGGAGCGTTGTCTCCACATTCATTCTTCCATAAGGAGAAAAAGATGATAAAGCACATAACACAGAATGAGTTTGAAAAGGAAGTCACCGCATCTCCCGTCCCCGTTATTCTTGACTTCTATGCCGACTGGTGCGGCCCCTGCAGGGCACAGGGAAAGATTCTCGAAGCTCTGGCTCCCGGGTGGGATGGAAAGGTAAAGATAGTGAAAGCGAATGTCGACGAGGAACCGGAGTTTGCAGAACACTTCAACGTAGAGACCATTCCGACCCTTGTCTTCTTCAAAGACGGAAAGAAAACAGGAGAGTACAGCGGGGTACTCGAGAAGGAAGGACTCAGAAGGATGCTTGAGATATAAGAAGAAAGGCGTGACCGGAAAAGCCACGCCTTTTTTATTCTGATAAAACCTATCTTCAGTTCTTACTGCTGAGGTACCCGTCGATAGCCTTTGCTGCCGTCTTACCGGCACCCATGGCGGAGATGACAGTAGCAGCACCAGTTACGGCATCGCCTCCTGCATATACTCCCTCACGGGAAGTAAGACCGTCTTCATTTACGATGATTCCACCGTGTGCATTGACTTCAAGTCCCTTTGTCGTGTTCTTGATGAGCGGGTTCGGACTTGTTCCGATGGCGATGACCACTGTGTCGACATCGAGCTCGAATTCGCTTCCGGGAATGGCAACGGGTCTTCTTCTCCCCTTCTCGTCGGGTTCTCCAAGCTCCATTCTTATGCACCTGAGGCCGGTGACGAATCCGTTCTTCGGGTCTCTCGGGTTATCGGGATTATTGTAGCCGAGAACCTCGACAGGATTGTTCAGAAGCTTGAAATCGATTCCCTCCTCCATTGCATGCTCGACCTCTTCCTTTCTTGCAGGAAGCTCCTCGAGAGAACGCCTGTATACAATGTAGACATGCTCGGCACCGAGACGGAGAGCCGTACGTGCGGCATCCATTGCAACGTTACCGCCGCCGACGACTGCAACCTTTCCACCCTTCATGATAGGAGTATCGGGATCATCTTTATAAGCCTTCATGAGGTTGGAGCGTGTAAGGAACTCGTTGGCTGAATACACACCCTTGAGTGACTCGCCGGGTATATTCATGAAGTTCGGAAGCCCTGCACCCGAGCCTACGAAGACAGCCTCATATCCCATTTCGAAGAGTTCGTCGATGGTGAGTGTCTTTCCGATTACCACGTTCGTGTCGATATCGACTCCGAGAGCCTTGAGACCGTCGACTTCCTTGGCAACGATCGACTTGGGAAGTCTGAACTCCGGAATACCGTAGACAAGAACACCGCCTGCTGTGTGTAGTGCCTCGAAGACTGCAACCTTGTAGCCCTTCTTTGCAAGGTCACCTGCACATGTAAGGCCTGAAGGACCGGAGCCTACGACAGCAACCTTATGGCCGTTTTGAGCCGGTGCAGAAGGGGCGGTCTTCACGTTCGCATTGTGATAGTCAGCAACGAATCTTTCGAGTCTTCCGATTCCGACTGGCTCGTATTTTACACCGAGGGTGCACTTACTCTCGCACTGTGTCTCCTGCGGGCATACACGGCCGCATACGGCGGGAAGGGAGGACGAGAGATTGATTGTCTGGTATGCACCCTCGAAATCCTTGTTCTTTATGTGTGCGATGAACTCCGGGATGCTGATGTTTACAGGACATCCCTGGACACATGGTCTGTTTTTACAATTAAGACATCTCGAAGCCTCTTCAAGTGCAGTCTCGAGAGTATAACCGAGAGCAACCTCATTGAAATTGTGTGCTCTTACTTCCGGTGCCTGGGTCGGCATCTCATGTTTCTTTGGATTAATAGCCATACTCAACTCCTCAAGCCTTCTTAAAAAGATTGCATGCTTCTTCATAAGCATGATGTTCGAAGTCCGAGTACATTCTTCCTCTACTCATGGCCTCATCGAAATCGACTTCATAGCCGTTGAAATCCGGTCCGTCGACACATGCGAACTTCGTCACCTTCTTTCCGTTCTCGGTGAGCGTGAGTCTGCAGCCTCCGCACATACCCGTGCCGTCGATCATTATCGGGTTCATCGATACAGTTACGGGAACATTGTAAGGCTTGCAGGTAAGAACGACGAACTTCATCATGATTACCGGACCGATGGCGATTACCATATCGAAATGTCTGCCTTCATCAAGCATCTCCTTGAGAGGGACTGTCACGTTCCCGTGCCTGCCGTATGATCCGTCATCCGACATTACTACGAAGGTATCGGAAGAAGCCCTGAACTCATCCTCGCAGATTACAAGATCCTTGTTTCTGAACCCGATAATAGATGTGACGTTGGCCCCGAGCTTATGGAACTCCTCTGCAATAGGCATTGCAATGGCACATCCGACTCCGCCTCCGATGATACATACATCCTTAATGCCCTCCGTATGGGTTGCGACTCCCAGAGGTCCTACGAAATCGGCAATATAGTCGCCCTCTTCCCTGTGTCTGAGTTTCTCGGTTGTAGCTCCCACAACCTGGAAGATGATTTTTACCGTTCCCTCTTCTGCATTGCTTCCTGCAATCGTGAGAGGAATTCTTTCACCGTCTCCGTCGACACGGAGTATGATGAACTGTCCCGGCATAGCCTTTCTGGCTACGAGGGGTGCTTCAATCTCCATCTGGATAACAGTTGGATTCAAGATTTTCTTTCTTACAATTCTGTACATCATGAACTCTCTACTTTTATTTTTTACAGCCGGCATAACCGACTGTTAAATATTTTATCGATAAATCATTAACAAGTGAATACTTCAAGAAGAGAAAAAGCGCCGTAGAAACGGCGCCTGTGCATCCGGAGCAACTCAGAAGTCGACTTCCGTATCGTAGTAGCAGCACTTGAGGAGCTTCACCATCTCCTCCTGACTCGGCTGGCGGGGATTGCTTCCCGTGCATGCATCGAGGATGGCGTTCTTCGCTATATCCTCGACTCTCTCGAGGAAGACACTCTCGGGAACGAATCCGTTCTCCGCCGGATAGCTGTCTGAGCCGTAATGCTTGATGCAGTGCGGAATGTTGAGCTCGTCATTCATATTTCTGAGGTATGCAATGAGTGCCCTGACCTTCTCCTCGTCATCCTTTCCCTCGAGGTGCATGTAGTCTGCAATGACTCCATAGCGCTTCTTTGCCACGGGGTCCTTGGCATTGAATGCGATGACCTTCGGCAGGTACATGGCATTGGCTGCTCCGTGGATGATATGTGCGCCGTAGTCTGCAAAGACTGCTCCTGTCTTATGTGCCATGGAGTGCACGATGCCGAGGAGGGCATTGCTGAATGCCATGCCTGCAAGACACTGTGCATTGTGCATTCTGTCTCTTGCCTCCATATCACCATTGTAGGAAGGAATGAGATCCTTCATGATCATCTCGATTGCATGGATTGCAAGAGGATCGGTGTAGTCGGAATTGGCTGTCGATACATATGCCTCTATTGCATGTGTCATTGCGTCCATTCCCGTATGGGCGACAAGCTTCTTCGGCATCGTCTCAGCCAGGTCAGGGTCTACGATTGCGACATCGGGTGTAATCTCGAAATCTGCAATCGGGTATTTGATTCCCTTATGATAGTCGGTGATGATGGAGAATGCCGTGACTTCCGTTGCCGTTCCGCTTGTGGATGAGATGGCACAGAAATGAGCCTTCTTTCTCAATTCAGGTAGTCCGAATACCTTGCACATATCCTCGAATGTGACCTCGGGATACTCATACTTGATCCACATGGCCTTTGCAGCATCAATCGGTGAGCCGCCGCCGAGTGCTATAATCCAGTCAGGCTGGAAGGCAAGCATCTTCTCCGCTCCCTTCATGACGGTCTCCACGGACGGATCGGGTTCGATACCGTCGATGACAGCCACTTCCATTCCTGCTTCCTTGAGATTGTTCTCAACCTTGTCGAGGAAACCGAATCTCTTCATCGATCCGCCTCCCACGCAGATAACCGCCTTCTTTCCCTTGAAGGTCTTCAATGCGTCAATAGCGCCCTTACCATGGTACAGATCACGGGGTAATGTAAAACGTGCCATATATATCCTCCTATACACAAGATAAGAAGAATATAACACCTTATTCCCTGAAAAGCTAGTTTTTTAT
>CAVJJV010000026.1:0-2341 GCA_963650055.1 Comamonas kerstersii
CCGCCATATTACCAATAGAGACGAAGAGGGCCGAGAAGAGCGTTATTCCGAGAAGGAGCGGCACATCCCCCGCCATCCCCGCAGAAACAGCCGTATTTCCAAGCCCCGGATAACTGAAGACATTCTCCGCCATCACGGAGCCTCCGAAGAGCTCAGCAAAGGATGAGAACTGGAGGGTAAGAACAGGAATGAGTATGTTCCTTATTCCGTGACGGAAAAGAATCGTCCACCTTCCCTCCCCCCTTGCAGAAGCAAAGAGGACGTATTCGCTCTCAAGAACAGAGATAAGTTTCTCCCTTGTATGGAGGGCGATTTCGGCAAACGACATCAGGCTGAGCGTAAATGAAGGAAGAATGAGGTGGTAGATTTTCTCCCCAAGTGTCACATCCTCACTCAATATCCCGATCGGGGACGAGAAGCCGATAGGAAACCACCTCAGCTTCACTCCGAAAAGGAGAAGGAACAGAAGCCCCAGCCAGAATGTAGGAATGGATGATATGATATAACAGATTCTCTTCAATATCCTGTCCGGTTTTCTCTCTCTGTACATTCCCATGATAGAGCCGAGTGCAAAGCCGGCCAATCCGGATAAAAGCCACGAAGAAAACATAAGGGCAAGTGAGTTTATAAACCTCTCCGAGATTATATCCTTAACGGGACGACGGTATACAAGCGACTCCCCGAGATTACCTTTGAGTATTTCCCCGAGCCATGATAGATACCTTTCGACGGGAGCTTTCCCGACACCCCAGTACTCTTCAATCTGGGCTCTCTGCTCGGGAGAGACCGCCGTGCCGAGGCTTGTTATATACTGCTGGACAGGGTCCAGAGGAGACAAAGCAACAAGAGTAAAGGAGATTATGCTCACGGCAAGAAGGAGAGTTATCATTCTCACTCCATAGCTTAATACTATATGCAGTAAACGTTTTACCGTCCCTTTCATTGCGTCTCCTCTACCCGTTTCCATACTTCTTTTTCTATTCTGTCCAGACCCACTCGCTGAGGTTCTGGATTAAAGCCAGTCCGTGGCCGTGGCCGTGTATGGGCTGATTCCCGATTGAAAGTCCGTCGCGCACAAAGGTTACATGATCAAGGTTCACAATCCATATCCAGGGACACTCCCCCTTCATGGCCGTTCCCGTAGTGCCGTCCCACTGGACCTTCTTCCAGTATTCATTCGCCTCTTCAACCGTAAGTGCAGACAATGCCGCATCCAGGTATGAGTCCGTCACTTCACTCCGATATCCCTCGGGGTTGTAGAAATCATCGAGGAACGCCCCCTCCGAGCGGTAGAGGTAGTATGTTTCATTGGGGTTCGCAGATCCCCATCCCATCACGACGGCGGAGGAGAACATATTGCGCATTATCTCATCCCAGCTCATACCCTCTACATCCATCCTGATGCCGACTGCCCTGAGCTCTTCGGAAGCAGCCATTGCAACTGCCTGTCTCACCGAATCTCCCGAGGGGTAAACACACTTGAATTCCGCCTTGAGGCCTTCATTTTCAAGAATACCGTCGCCGTCCTCGTCTTTCCAGCCGGCGTCACTGAGGATTCTCTTTGCATATTCCACATCGGTCTCGATTATGCCCTCTTCGTTGTTCCACGGCATACCGTCGTTCTCGCTGTATGCGGGACGGGCAAAGCCGTTAAGAACAACTTCAGCTATGGCAGAGCGGTCTATTGCATATGCTATTGCATGTCTTATCTCAATTCTTGATGTGACATTGTTCCCGACAGGCGCACCGCTTTCTGTTGTCTTTCCCTCGTCCGGTACCATGGGAAGCGTGAAGCCACGGTTATCGGCCGACTTGATTGCCTCCACACGGTAACCTTCAACCTCCACAGAGCCGAGAGTAGCCGTAGAGTATGCAACGTCGACCTTACCGGCCTCAACGGCGGCAAGAGCGGCATCCTCCGTCATGAAGACTACCGTCACATTCTTTATTGATGGAAGATTGCCGTAATAATCTTCGTTAATTGTAAATATCATCTGTTCCCCGGCCTTCCACTCAAGAAGCTTATATGGCCCGCTTCCTACGGGATTCCTTCCGTAGGATGAGCTGTAAGCATGCTCGGGGACGATACCGATAGAGGCAAGGGTGTTGAGGAAAATCGACATCGGACGCTTAAGGGTTATTACAACGGTATATTCATCAGCGGCCTCCGCACTCTCCATGTATGTGAGGTCGACGGAGCTCTTTGAAGCCTTTGCAGTTTCGAGAGTGAATGCAACATCCTCCGCCGTAACCTTCTCCCCGTCTGTGAAGAATGCGTCTTCCCGGATGGTGAATGTCCACACGAGACCGTCGGGAGAGAGTTCATACCCCGCTGCAAGGT
>CAVJJV010000027.1:0-8058 GCA_963650055.1 Comamonas kerstersii
GGACGATGGTGTACTTCTCCTCATGCTCGAGCATCATGCCGACAATGGATGTCTGGGGAATGAATGAGCGGACGAGGGGACAGATTCTTCTGTAGCCCTCTCTCTCGATGACGCTTTCCTCGAATCCCGGGCCGTCATAGTTGTATATGGCTTCAATCCGTTTTTGACATTCTTCATTGATGAACGCAGAAGCATAGACGGCGAAGTTCCCGCCTTTACTGTGGCCGCCGAGTGTGAATGTGCCGTCATATCTATCTGCCGTGTCCTCAAGATAGCTGAGGGCTCTGAGCTGTCCGGGGATGACAGTCATGAATGACATGTTGAAATCTTCCTTGAGCCCGAGGAGCGTATTGTCAGTACCCCGGTAGAAGAGATAGATGCGGTTCCTTTCCTTCTCCTTGAGCGTTATTGCAGCAAACTGTGTCTGGCTCTCGTCTTCAAGGAGAGATGTATAATCGAGTATCGTCATTTTTGAGAATCTCGGCGAGGAAAGGAGTGCTTTGATGAAAGCTGTGTCGTTTTTCCCCGTTTCCCCGTCACAGGTATCGAGAAGAGCCTTTAGAGCATGCTCCAGCGTCTCTCCCGCCATTTTCTTTCCAGTAACCTCGAACTTCAGATATGCAAGTCGTGCAAGTATGCCCCCGTCAACCTCATTGAAGGGAAATGAAGAGAGCGGGAGGTCTCCACGCCATTCAAGATAATCAATTATTCCAGCCATTTCTGTTCCTGTATAATATTCTTTTGAATTTCACCCGATATTGCAACATATTGTCCATCTGTCCTGCCACGAGATAATACATCTTGATGTTCATGAATGAGCTCCCAGAAGAATTTATATTTGACCTACATGCATTGATTTCTTCCAATATACCTTTGAGATATGTGCTTGAAAGTTCTTTGGAACATGCAAACACCCGTATAATTGAGATTCTGTGCCATCTGTTCAGGTCCTTAATTTTCATCTACAACAACATTCTTTCCCCCCTAAGTGGTATAAAAAACATAGTTAGGGGGAATAATAATTCAAACATGTACATATGGTACAGATAATGTCGGCTTTTGATTTTATCCGGTAATAGAGGCTGTTGTACTTCATGATTGAAGAAGCATGGCAGGAAGCTACATCCATCAGCCCCGTCTCTGTTGATATATCCAGTCTCCGTCAGAGCTCTCCCGGTGCCTTTTCTTAAGGGATGGCAGGCAGAATGAGGCGGGAGGTATCGGTATATGTGTACGCTCATCAGAGTGTGTCCGGATATGACATTTTTCCCGATTTTCACGTTTAAGTAGTATGGAGTGTGAGAGGCCGGCGGTAGCTCAGCGGCCGCTCCGGACTAGAGTATGGAATATCTGACGGTTGTCTTATTTTTCTATCTATCTGTCTTTGTTCCCTTCGTCTTCGAGTGCAGGGTTCCGGGTTATGCTCTCCTGACTCTGCTTCTGTATCTTCTCCGGAAGCGTGAAAAACTCAGCATTGTCGTCCTTTATATGATACTTCTGTTTTCTCTCTTCTCTTCGTCTCTTGCTTCTACCGCTCCTCTGATTCCCATTGGGGAGGATGGGGTCGCTGGTCTCTACGGAAGGGTCGTAACGGAACCTGGAAGGAAGAACGGGCGGTATGCGGGCTTCAGTATTCTTCTTGAGAGCGTCATGAATGAAAGGGGTGACTATTTTTCCTCTTCGGGGAAGATTTATGTCATAGGTCCCGATCTATCTCTCACCATAGGCGATATAGTCTTTGTGGAAGGGGCGATGAGGGAAGACTATTTTCTCTCTACTTCAGGGTTTGTAGTAAGAGAGAGCACATCAGGGACGGCAAGGAGAAAAGTCAATGCGGCTTTCATCCGCTCTCTTCCTTCCGGGGAAGTGGGGAATATTACATCACTTCTTCTTACCGGGACTACACTTGACGGGGATGATACTTTACAGACGAATGTGAGGGCGCTTGGATTGAGCCACCTTATTTCTCTCTCGGGTATGCACCTGGGGTTCATCACGGCCATGACAATGCCGCTTCTTACTTTGTTTCTCTCTAAAAAGAAAGCAAAGAGGGTGAATAACGCCGTTCTTATTATCTTTGTGTATCTTGCGGGGCTCAGACCGAGTCTCGTGCGCTCATTGATTTTTGTCGTGCTTATCCCCGTCTTTGGAATCGGGGACAGCTTCATCCTGTCCCTTGTCCTGCTTCTCTCGGCCTTTCCCCAGTATGTGGACGAAGTTGCAACTGTATTGAGCTTTACGTCTCTCTCCGGAATTCTCCTGACGGCATCGTGCTCTGATTTCCTCAAGGAGAAGGGATTGAGGATTTTCTCTTCGATTATGGTCAGTGTTGCTGCCGTTGCAGCCAGTGCCCCGGTAGTTTATTCCGTATTCGGTTCGTGGCAGCCGTACAGCTTTGTTTTTTCTCTTCCGGGCCTTCCTGTTATTACCCTCCTCTTCATATTAACTATAATAAGGTATATTATTCCTAAATCGGATTTAATAATTAAATTATTGTTGGATATCATAAACAATTCCAGTGTGCTGGGCAATTATCTTCCACCGAGTGAGAGCTTCCTGCTCTATTATCCTTTCCTGGGGTTTTTCCTTATCTCTTCTTTGATTCTCTATCTTCTTCAGAGAAGGAGACGCTAGCTTTTTCTCTTTCTTCTTTTAGGGTATTCTTTAGTTATGTGGAATCTGAATTATGACAGCCCTGCCGAGATAGACAGGGTACTCAGGGAGAACGGACTGGCTATGAGCAGAAAGTTCGGCCAGAACTTTCTTATCAATCCCGATATGCGCCGTAAGCTTGTGGGCCTCATGAATGTCGAGAACGGTATGAGAGTATGGGAAATCGGGCCGGGGCTCGGAGCGATTACCCACATGCTTCTTGAGGCGGGCGTTGACCTTACAGCCTTCGAGATAGACAGGGGATTTATCAGGATTCTCAACGAAGCGGCTTTCAACGATGAAGACAATTTCACTCTTGTTGAAGGAGATGCCCTCAAGACCTTGTTCAAAAAGAGACTTCTTCCTCTTCCCGAGAGGATTATCGGAAATCTGCCGTATAATGTAGGTTCCGTAATCATTGCCAAGCTTATCGAGGAGAGCTATCTTCCTCCGATGATGGTTTTCACACTCCAGAAGGAAGTCGTGGAGAGGATGACGGCCGCATCGGGAAGCGGGAACTATTCATCTTTCTCTGTATTGACACAGATAGACTATGAGAACACGCTCGCCCTCAGGCTTTCACGCGGGTGCTTCTGGCCTCAGCCAAATGTCGAGAGTGCCGTTGTAGTCATGAAGAAACGCCCTCTCAGCCTCGTTCCCGGGGAACTCAGAGGTACTTTTCTTACTCTTCTGAGAGCAGTCTTCAGCCAGAGACGTAAGACAGTGAAGAATAATCTTCTCTCCTCTGTTTACGGTAATAACGGAAGAGATTTTGTAGAGGATGTTCTTTCTCTTTCCTCTCTTGACGGAAGTGAGAGGGCAGAGGCTCTCGAGATACAGGATCTTGTGAGGCTTGCCGAGGCAATCAAGACACGTATAGTGTGATTATCTTTTTATTATCAAATGCGTTGGATAAAAAAGACACCGGGTTTCCGGTGCCTTTCCTTCCTTTCTGATGACCTTACTTTACAATTACGCCCATCTGAGCTCTTGCAGATGCTGCTGCATTGGACTCGTCTGTGTCGATGTGCATTGCAAGGCGGAATGAGTCGGAAACACGGATTACGGTATCTCCATAGATTGTCTTTCTGCCGTTGCCGTTCTCGAGGAGTACGGAAACAACTTCACCGTTCTTGACACCGAATTCCTCTGCGTCTGCGGGTGTCATATGGATATGCCTCTTGGCAACGATTACGCCTTCTTCAAGCTCTACCGAACCGCTGGGGCCGACAAGTGTACACTTCCCCGATCCCTTGATGTCACCGGACTCTCTGATGGGAGCCTCGATACCGATCGAGCGTGCGTCTGTTGCGCTGAGTTCGACCTGATTGAACTTTCTGCACGGGCCGAGGATGGAGACATTGGCAAGTTCCTTCTTGGGGCCTACGACCGTTACTCTCTCGTTTGATGCATACTGTCCGGGCTGGGACAGCTCTTTCTTGACTGTAAGCTCATAACCCTTTCCGAAGAGGGTCTCAAGTGTTTCCTGTGTTACATGCACGTGACGTGCACTTGTTTCAACCATAAATTCCTTAGACATTTATTGAATTCCTCCAGTTAAATTTTCCTGTCTCCGATTATCGTACAAAAAAATGAGATGCTCAACACTTCTGTTGCAGTCATCCTTTTAAATCGTTAATCTTTTCAATATGAGAATAGGTGTTTACGGCCTCGGGAGATTCGGCTCCTTCTGGGCTGAATCTTTAAGTAGAACCGGTAATGAAGTAATTGCCTTTTCGCGGAGTGTCCATCCTCTTCCTCCGGGAGTAGAAAGAGTGGAGGAAACGGAAGTGTTGAACTCCGACATCCTCTTCTTCTGTGTCTCGATATCGTCATTCGATAGTGTGCTGGAAAGCGTGAAGGGAAGGATAGGGAAGAATACAATCGTCTGTGACACCTGCTCCGTCAAGACCTACCCTGCAGAGTGGATGGAGAGACACCTTGACGGTGATATCTACAAGATAGCAACCCATCCCATGTTCGGTCCCGATTCCGGCAGAAACGGACTCGAGGGCCTTCCCGTAGTCATGTGCGAAGTATCACAGAGGGACGGAAGGTTTGAGAAGGTGAAGGATCTCTTTATCTCGATGGGCCTTTGTGTCGTCGAGATGACTGCAGACGAACACGACAGGGAGGCTGCATTCTCACAGGGAGTCACACACTTCATAGGACGCATACTATCAGAGATGAAGCTTGAACCGAGCCGTATATCCACAAAGGGATACAAGGCCCTTCTGGAGATTGTTGAGCAGACATGCAACGACCCCCTGACTCTCTTTTCCGACCTCCAGCGCTACAATCCGTATACCCGGGATATGAGACATGCCCTCAGGATTGCGACAGAGGATGTCGGCTATATGCTCGAGAGAGGTGACGGAAAGTGACGGTTTATATCTACACACTCGGCTGCAGACTCAATCAATGCGAGAGCGAGGCTGTCCTCGATACATTCTCTAAGGCTGGATGGACTACCGCGAACGATAGTAAGGAAGCCGAACTAATTATAGTAAATACATGTGCGGTAACAAGTAAGGCAGAACAGAAGGCGCGACGCATGATCCGGCTCTTTTCCAGGGAGGCGGAGTGTGTGATCGTCTCTGGGTGCTATGCAGACTCTGCCCGTAAGGTTCTTGAGGGGCTTGGTGGGAACATCGTAGTCTTCTCACTTGATGATAAGCCCTCCTTACTAAGGATGGCTGACTATCTCAATCAGAAAGCTCCGGGAAGTCTCTATGAGAGGGTGAAGGCATTTACATTCCGTGACAACAATGCATTTGAATACAATCCTACATCCTTCTCGTACCACTCCCGTGCATACATAAAGGTGCAGGACGGATGTGACAATTCCTGCGGCTACTGCAAGACGACGATAGTACGCGGTCCGAGCAGATTCCTCCCCTCCGATGAGGTTGTCGAAAGAATTCTCACCCTGGAGAAGGAGGGAATAAGGGAAGTGATGCTGACAGGTGTCAATCTCACCAACTACGACCACGACGGCGGGGGACTAGGGGGATTAATGAAGAAGATCCTCTCTTCCTGCGGAGACGGTATACGCTTCCGGCTTTCCTCGATGGAACCCGACGGTGTCGACGATGTACTTCTCGAGGCGATAGCCGACAGGAGGGTCTTTCCCCACTTCCATATTCCGATTCAGACAGCTTCTCCTCATCTCCTTGATATAGTCGGGAGAAAGTACTCGATAGAACATGTGGAGTATATAATAAAGACACTCCGTGAAATAAAGGATGACCCGTTCATCGCATGCGATGTAATAGCAGGCCTTCCCGGAGAGTCGGATGAGGATGCCGGGATTACATACCGCTTCCTCCTGGACAATGATTTCTCCGCCATGCATGTATTCCCTTACTCTCCGAGAGAGGGAACTCCTCTCTATAACTCGAAGCTCTTTGTCGAGGAGCGCATAAGGGATGAGAGGGCTACCCGCCTCAGACTTCTCTCGACCCGTCAGGAGAGGGCCTACAGAGAGAGACAGAAGGGAAAGAAATGCGAAATCATTGCGGAGAAGAATTTCTCAGGAACAACAGGGAACTATCTCAAGGCGGAGATAGAGAAGAAAACTCCCGGTCCTGTCGTGGAGGGGGAGCTCTACAGCGGAGTGATTTCCTCCGTCTTTCCGCTCAGAGTCACCGTCGATTAATCCTTCGCCCGCCTGATGTTGTTCGAGCATTCCTCGGGTATGACTCTCGAGTGCGGGGGGATATCTTCCTTGACCCATGCGTTGGATCCGATTGTAGAGTCGTGTGATACTGTGATGTTACCCAGAACGGTGGCATTGGCATAAATCGTAACCCTGTCTTCAATGGTCGGATGACGCTTCTGGTTCCTCAGAAGCATTCCGCAGCCGTCCTTCGGGAACGAGAGGGCACCGAGAGTGACACCCTGGTAGATCTTGACGTTGTCTCCGATTACGGTTGTCTCTCCTATGACTACTCCCGTTCCGTGGTCTATGAAGAAGTACTCCCCGATTGTAGCCCCGGGATGGATGTCGATACCTGTATCTGAATGAATGAGCTCGTTGAGTATCCTGGGAATGAGGGGAAGGCCTTCCTTATAGAGAAAGTGTCCGATACGGTGGGTCATTATGGCCTTGAACCCCGGATAGGTTAGGATGATTTCGCTCACGCTTCTTGCCGCCGGGTCACCGTTGTAGCCCGCCTCGCTGTCTTTCTTGAGTATCTCCCTTATATGTGGCAGCTCCTCAAGGAGGGCTGATGTAATCTCTGACGCCTTCCTTTCAGCTTCGTCACGTCCCGAGCCTGTCGCCGCGTAGGCGAGAGAGGCCTCCTTGAAGAGGATGTCGGAAGCTTTTTCCATATGGCGCGATACAACTCCCTCAAGCATGCCGATAGAGTTGATCTCCTCGTAGTCGGGAAAGAGGAGGGCGCCGAATTCCTCCATCATCACTCTTACTTCATGGGTATCGGGAAGCTGGACATTCGAGAAATCCTCCCTCTCCTCCTTTACACGGGAGAAGGATGATACGTAAGGTTTAATATAAGGAGACGAGTCGAATTTCATAACCCGATTATAATCAATGGGGGAGTATGAATAAAGTGCCGAAGAGACAAACATTATCTTCAATAGGTATTTCAGTTGCTCCAATTTGCCTCAAGATGAAGAGCTGTGCAGAGTATAGATTAACAGAAGTATCTCACTTCACCGAAGTAACTTATCCATTTATCAATTATTTCGGTAGACCTTGCTTCAATTATACGGACTATATTTCTCAGTACCTTTTCCGGAATTTGTGAATTATTGTTAGAGACATATGCTTTGCCCTTCTGCGTAATCCAGATTTTTGTTGCATCTGCAGATGGTTTTCCTTCAGAAACATGCACATGTATAGGTTCAAGAGGTTCGTTTTCATTTGTCCAGAAATAAACCCAGTAGGAACCAATTCTAAAAACCTGAGGCATTTTCAAAGCCACCCTCTTTCGAGAACTGCATAATCAGATGAGCTGTCGATTTTATAACTTCCTCAAGTTTTAACTTCTCTTCCGAGGAATATCCGTACACATCCTCCCATCTGTAAGAAGGAAGATAACACGTAGCATGCTTAAAACAGAGCTTCTCATCAGGAGTTTCCATGTAAACCTTGACGCTGCCGTCTTTCAAAAATTCCGAATGAACAATCTCTGTCCCGTCATCCAGTGTCATGAAAGGATAAATCATCTCACATCATCTCCTTACCAGTCTTATTTCACAGTCGTATTTTATTCTATAACTTCAGGTACAATCAAGGATACTTCTCAAATGGTTCTCATCAACACAGGTTGAACTTATTGGTAAACTGTACATCGTATTTCATACTTCTAACGCAGCCTTAAGATCAGCCATGCTGGAATATTTAGGGGCACTCGGGTCAGCCATCAGTCTTCTGCCTTC
>CAVJJV010000028.1:0-1198 GCA_963650055.1 Comamonas kerstersii
ATTTCATGTATAATCTCCTAAAAGTGTTTTTCGACTTAATGTCCGAATCAATGATAATACTAAAAAAGCTTTTTTTTAAAGACTGCAGAAAGAGAAATCCAGAATATTGTTTCCTCTAAGTGTAGTCATGGTATGTCCCGACAAGATACACCTCGATATCGAGTGGAGAGAAGGTGACGATTACTGATCTGTTGACAAAATCATATCCCACATTGGTTCTGAACGCCCTCTCCCTTCTGACGGTGGTCGGAGATCCGATTGAAAGAGGAGTCACTCCGAAGTATATCCCGGCACCGTGGTTGTCCGTTCTGTAGAACCCGCCGACTGCCACAATCGAATTCACACAGACTCCCGCAACTCTGCTGCCGGTGTTCCTCGCACCCTGAAGCGTCGTCCCCAGCTCCAGCATGAAAATGTTCCTGTTGAATATATCGGGTATGAGCTCGCTCATTCCGATGAGGGAAATCTCCAGGTGACGCGTCAGACCGAAATTCATGCCATAGGAGAACGAAATGCCCTCCCGGGAAGAATAGAAGCCTCCGGAGCCGAACATCAGGGCATAATCGAATGTTGATGCCATAGCAAAGGAAGGAAGAAGCAATAACAGAGCAAGCAGAATGACTATCTTTCTCTTCACCTCACACCTCCAGAAAAGCGGTAATCTTCATTACCCTCACTCCATATGAAATACCCCACCTGAAAATATTGAATGTCAGATAGGGAGAGAGGAATTCATACGAAAAGTTTGTATCCACGAACTTGAACGGCGAGATGAAAAAGCCCGCCCTCCACGAAGAATCATCATAGCGGTACTGTCCAAGGATTCCCGCTGCAGGCTCCCAGAGCACCCTGTTGGAGAATGCATATGAAAACACCTCAGATGATGATATGTACACCGGAATCGAAACAGCCAGATCGAAGCCGCGGAAAAACTTATCCCACCCCAGGAGCACCGTCGCCTCCACAAGGCCGTAATGTTTCTCCTTCAGAAGAGCAAAGCCCAGAGAGATGCTCATGGAGCCGAAAGCTCCGTTCGAGCTCTTTTCACCCACCTGGCTGAATGAATATGTGAATGCAGAGGACGCGGAGAGAGTCAATGAGACGAGAAGAAGAATCAGGATTACATTTATTTTTTTCATTCTAGCCACCGTAATAAGAGAAAAGATAACAGAAGAGAGAGCCGTATGTCTTTCTCCTC
>CAVJJV010000028.1:1208-5311 GCA_963650055.1 Comamonas kerstersii
GCCTCATCGAGTGTCAGCAGAACAGGGTTGACTGCCCTCTGTTTTATATTCTCCTTGACAAGCTGAGCCATCTGAGGGCTGTCGATTACAAGTGCTATCTCATGAGAGAGCGTCATCGATCTGTAATTGAAGTTGGCGGAGCCTATCACTACGTATCTGTCGTCGACAACCATCGCCTTCATGTGAAAGAGGGGAAGAGTTCTTCCGTACTCGTCATCCGAGACATCATAGAATGTGACACCGGTATCGGAGAGGAGTTTCTCTATTGCATAGGTACCGCCTGCACGGGCATAGCCGCGTGAATCGACGGAGCACCATATCTCGGTATCGACTCCCCTCTCCACGGCGCTTCTTATACTCTTCGTCATGTTGCCGTCGAGTGTCGGCAGATACGGGCAGAGGAAAATCGACGACTCCGCCTCCGCGATAAGGGAGCCGTACATTCCGGAGAGCGACACGCCTCCCTTGTAGACGTTGCGGTTGAAGAGCCATGCATCCAGGCTCTCCGTACTATCCTCTTCTCTGCCGTCATCCTGAATCCTGGAGTATTTCTCGACATCCATCTTCTCTACAGAGCTCTCGTTCCATATTGTAACAAACTCCTCGAGAAAGAGATTCGAGAGCTCTGTGGATGAGAAGACATACATACTGTCCCTCTGGCTCTTCTCCCCCGCTCCGATTGAGATATAGTTGTTGTTCATCCCGCCGATGGCTGAAATCTTTCCGTCTATGACCATCATCTTGCGGTGGTCTCTTACGACGATTGACGAGAGGTTTATAAGATGAGTGAAGCTGAGAGGAGAATAGATCAGGAGATTCACGCCGCTCTCTCTCAGGTAGTTGAGAGGGGTCATCACGAACCTCGTCTCCGTCATGTCGAGATTGGATGTGCCGTCTATTATGAGGTAGACTTCAACGCCGCTCTGAGCCTTCTCGGCGAGGATATCGTACATGCTCTCAAGTGTCGGGGAGGAGGAACCGAGGAATGTTGACATAAGAATATAATCCTCGGCGCCGTCAAGAAGCTCGACCATCCTTTCATACCATCCGTCTCCCGTGAAATACATCTCCGGAAGGTCGACTTTGACATGTCTGCCGCCGTAATACTCAAGCTTCTCCGAAAGCGTCAGCTCCTCCGATACCGCTGTCCCGGCAACAAAGTCCTTCGTCGAGGAACAGGAAAAGAGTAGAATCGGGATGAGTAATGAGAAAATTATCAATGGTATTTTCTTCATCATCATTCTCCGAATTCAAATGGATGGGGAAGAAGATCCGAAAAGACATACCTCTCCGTCTCCCCGCTTGTCGAGACAAGGATGACGGGAGTCTCCGGCCGGATGAACTCGCTCATCACCTGGAGGCAGACAGCACAGGGCTGGGCCGGAGGCGTCGACTCGGAGGCTACAACTACAAGGTCGATTCCGACAGCACCTTCATTGGCGACGGCCGTAGTGACGGCGTTGCGTTCGGCACATATCGTCGCCCCGTAGGATGCATTCTCCATGTTGCACCCGGAGTATATTCTTCCAGTTGCGGCGGAGAGGACTGCAGCCCCTACACGGAACTTGGAGTAAGGTGCATAGGCGTTGTACATGACACGGAATGCCTCTTCGACAGCCTTCTTCTCGACAACCGTACCCGAGAGTGTTCTCTCAAGCGGAGTAATCCAGTTTGCCCCGTATTTCTTCGCACTTCTTTTGATTCCCATCAGATTTCTCACCTCTTCATCCAGCTTCTCTCCCGAGTCGAATGAAGGGAAGAACGAGAGGTTTTCGATTACGAAACTCGCCCCGCTTCTCTTCGCCTCTTCTCTGGAAATAGACGTGGTGAGACCACAGCAGTATGCCCCGGCCGAGACGGCTGCCTTCATACCGGCGGCGCTGTCTTCAAAGACGATTGTCTCCTTCCCATCCAGCCCGAGTTTTATCATTGCCAGAGTGTAGATATCGGGAAAAGGCTTGTTGCGGACGATGTCCTCTTCAGTCAAGACAAGGTCGAAGTACTCCATATCGAGTCCCATAGACTCTATGTTGGCCCTTACACGCCAGAGAGGCGCAGATGATCCCACGGCAATCTTTATGCCGCACTTTTTAGCCTCTTCGAGGAGCTCGACTGCCCCGTCCATCTTCCCTGACAAGGCAAGCATCTCAGGGTAGACTCTCTTCGAATACTCGAGAGCATCCCGGACATCTATTGTAATCGAGGCATCGCGCGCCGAGTCGAGAAAGAGTCCCTTCATTCCCTTACCGAGATTTCTGACTGCGACAGAGTCATCTATAGTTGTACCGATTGATTTGAAATAGGATGTGACAAGGGCAACGGAAACCTTCGCAGTGTCTGTAAGAACTCCGTCCATGTCAAAAACAAAACCCTTTATCATAGAACGCCCCCTTAACAATAAGCCCCCCGGAGAGGGGAGCTCATTGTAACAGAGTTGTCTTTTATTTTCTATGTGCTTTCACGAACTGTCCGTCACCTTCAAGTCCAAGGTATATTCCGTCCCCCATGATGAGACGGCCTCTGAGGTAGGTCATCTTGACCCTGCCCATAACCGTGGTGCCTTCATAAGGGGTATAACCGGAAGCTGAATGTGTCGTCTCCCTGCTTATGGTCCATATTTCCGATGGATCGAAGAGTACGATGTCCGCATCACTTCCCTCACGCAGTATACCCTTCTTCGGATAAAGTCCGAACTGCTTTGCCGGGCCTGTGGAGAGAAGGTTTACTATCTGCCCCATAGAGAGCTGCCCGCTTGTGTGACCGAAGTTGTAAATCAGAGGAAGTAGTTCCTCTGTTCCCGGGATACCGGGATAAATTGTCCTGCAGTCATGACTCTCGAGCTTCTGCTCATAGGTGAACGAGCAGTGGTCTGTCGCCACTACCTGGATTTCTCCGTCGACGAGGGCATCCTGGAGAGCCTCGTTGTCCTCCTTTGTTCTGAGGGGAGGAGTCATGACATAGAGCGGTCCGAGCTCTCCCTCGAGCTTCGACTTATCGAGGAAGAGATAATGGGGTGTAGTCTCTACTATTACCTTGACGCCCTTCTCCCTGAGGTCTCTTACAACCTCAAGCCCCTTCTTCGAGGAGAGGTGTACGATATAAACAGGCATATCGAGTTCCTGGGCAATTCCTCCGACATACCTGATGGCTGCAGCCTCAGCCTCGCTCGGACGCTGGGCGGCATGGTCTACCGGCCTGTATTCACCCTTCCAGTTGTCGTTGATCTCGCTGATGATTCTATCATCCTCGCAGTGGACGCATACCATCAACCCGAGCTCCTTACACATCGAGAAGATGGCCTTGAGCTCATCCCTCTTCTCAACCATGTATCCTACATTCTTGTATGTGGTGAAAATCTTGACGGCACCGACACCGCTTGACTTTAAATCTTCAAGCTCCTTCTTCAAATCATCCCTGTAGGCATAAACACCCTGATGGAGGGCATAGTCTATGCTCATAGGAACCATCTCCCTGAGTCTCTTCTTCGTCGAGGCGAGAAGGGAGACATGGTCATCATCGGCAAAGTCCACGACTGTGGTGACACCGCCGAAGGAAGCAAGCTTGCTGCCCTCGACGAACGAGTCTGCGGTGACAGTTCCCCTGCTCACAAGATGATAGTGCGTGTGGGCGTCGATGATGCCGGGGAGGACACATAAGCCCGATGCGTCGACGACGTGTGTTCCTTCAGGGCAGTCCTCGAGGAGGATATTCCTTGCAATTCTCTTTATGCGTGAACCCTCGACAAGCACATCGCTGTGTCTGGTCCACTCAGTATCTACAACAAGACCGTTCTTAATAAGTATATTCGACATACATCAATTGTAACTGCTCCCTGAGGGAAAAGCAAATGAAGACTTTGTAGAGACGAAGATGGACAATGTTCAGAAATCAACATCAGCGAGATAACGCTTGAAAAGAAAGGAACAGAAATGAGGAAAAGTATGGATATGGTTGTTGTATCCAGTATTTCCGTTAATGAACTTAATGCCCGTGGTTATATCCTCATACCTGTCACTTGTTATCAAGGTCGAGAGAGACTTTGATGTATTACTCAAACTTCGCAGTTGCATGAAGCCTGAATTTAGGCCACTTTTTCCTCTTTT
>CAVJJV010000029.1:0-1361 GCA_963650055.1 Comamonas kerstersii
CTACCAAAACCGTTAATACCAACTTTCATTCTTTATTTCTCCTTAACAGAACAAAGATATTTCGATAATAAACTATCGTTAACAAGCAGATATTCTTTATCATATTCCACTTAAAATTGCAATAAAGGAAAGAATATATCGATGTAAAAAATAGCGGCGTGTTAACACGGGACCGTATGATGTATGAAAAAGTACACTTCAGGCGTTTCTGAGAAGGGAGAGAATCTTCTCCTGCTCTATGAGCATGGGTTCGGTGGAGAAATCATTTGTCTCATGGTCCCAACCCCTGAGGTGGAGCACTCCGTGTAAAAGAAGGCGCTCGAGCTCGTCGTGGTATTCGACCCCGAATTCCTCTGCATTCCTCCTGCAGCTCTCAGGCGAAATGAAGATGTCCCCGAGTTCATCCTCCGGGAGGGGAAAATCATCATCCCCGTCGGCAAGTCTGAATGTCAGGATGTCGGTCGGAGAGTCAACAGAGCGGTATGTGCTGTTGAGTTCTTTTATTTCATCGTCCGAGACGAATGTGACTGAGAAGTCCCTCTTCTCTCCAAGGTATTCAAGAATGGCGTCAAGCTTACTTTCTACATAGTCATAGAGGGGGAAATCCTCCGGTTCAATTGTATACATAAAAATCAATCCTTATCGTCATCGTCGGAGTAGCTGATCCTGTGATGATCTCTTCCTATCAGAGTCGGTATGAAGGCCTCCCTGATGACCTTTATATCCTTCATCGTAAGACCCGAGTCGTCAAGCTGCCCGTGGGCAATCTTTTCGTTGATGATCATATTGATGAACTTCTCGTACTTCTGGTGGTTGGGTCTCTTGATTGTCCTCGTCGCAGCCTCCACGCAGTCTGCAATCATGACGATGGCGCTCTCCTTTGTTGAGGGAGGATTGCCGTCATACATGAAGTCCTCCTTGACGACGGTGGACTTGTTTCCCGAATTCTTTACAGCTTCGTTGTAGAAGTATTTGATGATGTCGTTTCCGTGGTGCTCTGCGATGATATCGAGAACCTCCCTGGGAAGTCCTATCTCCTTACCCTTCTCCAGACCCAGTCTCACGTGGGACTTGATGATTGATGAGGAGAGCTGGCTCGAAATCTGGTCATGGGCGTTCTTGTCGCTCTGGTTCTCAACAAAATACTCGGGGTGAGACATCTTCCCTATGTCATGATATCTTGCGCCGACGAGGGCGAGTTCGGCATTGCATCCTATCGCCTTCGCCGCATTGTAGGCAAGGTCGGAGACGTTCTTGATGTGGTTGTATGTTCCCTGGGCCACCTGATTGAGCTGATTCAGTGTTGCGTTGTCAGTATATGCAAGCTCTATGAGTCTCTGCTTTGTCGGTATGTTGCATGC
>CAVJJV010000029.1:1371-7875 GCA_963650055.1 Comamonas kerstersii
TGCCTTCTCGAGAATCGGAAGTACAATCGAGTAGAGTATGAAGGAAATCATGACATTGAGTGTGATTCCTGCACACAAAAAGAGCATCTGATAGATACTCGTTGTATTGAGCATGGAGAAGAGAAGCGTCATGAGCGAGAGGATGAGGGCGCACTTGAGACATGTCGAAATCGTATCAAAGCGTCCGTTACTCCTCCGGATGAAGAGACAGACGATGAAGCCGCATAGAAAATAGTAGACAAGGGAGATGAATGTGGAATTCGGCCAGAGAATGTACATCGAGCTGAGATAGAGTATGTTCGAGATTCCGTACCTTGTCGAATTCGTTATCGACACCCCGATCATTCCGATGAAGAGGAATGGCATGAGGGCATCGAAGATCGAGTACCCCATGTCGACGGTCTTCCAGGCAAAGAAGAAGCCGAGTACGAGGCTGAGGATGATGAGGGAAAGACTTATTATCGTATACTGGGCCTTTCTGTACTCATAGGGTATTATGCTGATTGTATAGAAAAACCACACGAAGAGAAGGACGAAGGCAATCACTATTCTCGGGATGAAAGAGATGAAGGAGAGCTTTGTCACCCTCTTCGAGTTCAATACATCAAGTGTACGCATTTGCTCTGCTGTGACAAGCGTGTCCATACGGAGGATGTAATCGCCCTTGTTGACGTTGACGACGACAGGTTCGACTGTATTTCTCGCCTCGGTCTTCATTCTCTCCGTGTAGACTTCATCGTAGAAGACGTTGGGTTCCTTGATTACATTGACTATGGATGCAATTACCTGAACTTCACTCAGGTCGAGATCGGGATATGTAAGTACAAGCCATCTGTATGCATATGTCTCGATATCATTATCGACAAAGACATCATCAATCTTGAACCCCATTCCCTGGAGGGTATATGGCAGCTCGTCCGACTTGTTTACAAAGAGATCAGTATATCCCTCGGAGATAAGATGCGTTATATCCTCCGAGTCGAAGATACCGAACTTCATGAAGAAGTTGACGGCATCCCTGATTATTGCCGCATCGGCAGCGTGCCTCGTCCCGTCTGTAAGGGAATCGAGAAGCTTCAACACCGAAGTGAGTGAATCGTCGTTGAGCTCCGTTCCGTTTACAAGGTAATCATATACACTCTGGGCCTTTCTGCTCATTGCAAGGGAAGCCGAGTATGAATAGGAGAAATAGGGAAGAACCTCGGATGCGACCTTGTTTCTTCTTGCTTCCGTCTCCTCTTCGTCTATGTAGGAGAAGGTTATCGGAGAGACGAGATTCTCGTCACTGAGTTCATTCGCTTTGTATGTCTTTGATGTGCGGAGCGAGAAAATCGTGTTCGACGAGAGAAGGAACGGAATTGCAACGGAAAGTATGAAGGCGAGCGCCATCAATACTATGAAGGCGGAAAACTGTCCCTTAGAGAATAATTTGAGAATCTTACCGTTGTTCCTGCGCATTGTCATCCTCCACAGAATAAGCCCTGACGATTTCTCTGACAAGTCTTGATCGAACAGTATCACGATGGGTGAATCTTACAACGCTGATACCTTCAATGTCACCGAGTATCCTCAAGGCCTCTGTAAAACCGCTCTCGCTCTTCCTCGGGAGGTCTATCTGGGTCGGGTCCCCGTTGACGATGGCCGTGCTTGACTCTCCGATTCTTGTAAGAAACATCTTCATCTGGCCCTTTGTGGTATTCTGTGCTTCGTCGAGTATCACAACAGAGTTGTTGAGGCTCCTTCCCCTCATATATGCAAGAGGCGCTATCTCGATTGTACCGTTCTCCTCCAGCCTTTTGATCTGCTGGGGATTGAGAAGATTGTCCATGGCGTCATAGAGGGGTCTGAGATATGGGTTGAGCTTCTGCGAAAGGTCTCCGGGGAGAAAACCAAGCGACTCCCCCGCTTCTACTACAGGACGCGTGAGGACGATTTTATTGCGTCTTCCGGAGAATATCTCCTCGAGGGCGAATGCAACGGAGAGAAATGTCTTTCCCGACCCTGCAGGACCGGACGCGAATACAAGCTGATTCGAAAAGAGGGATGATATGAACTCCTTCTGCATCTTCGTCTTGGGCCACACGGTCTTTCCGAGTACGGAAATAGAGTCTCTTGCGCTCTTTACAGCATTTGAAGAAGTCTTCTCCTCCTGCTCCCCGTACTCGTCCCTGACTTCCTGGAACTCCATGTAGATTTCCCCTTCTCCCAGAGCACCGCGCTCGGAGGAAACACTCTCGAGTCTCCTCATGAGGGGAAGAAAGAAAGGAGTGTTACGCCAGAGGGTGAGAGTATTTCCCTTCACCGAGAGGTCACTACCGAGAATAAGCTCCAGGTACGACAGATTACGGTCGTTGGGTCCCAGTACAAGTTCGGTCTTGTCATCACTGAATATATATGTTTCAGCCACTTACTGCCTCGTCCATTTTCCGGATGCATCACGCTTCCAGTTTTCTTCAGCCTTCAGGTCAGGCATTGTATTCCACGACAAGTATACAGAAAAACTCGGCTGCAGTGAATAAACAGTTTTATGGTTGTCTATGCCTTTTATGAAGGATGTCGTGTATTTGAAGTTAAGATTCCAGTCTTCCATGTAGTGGACGACCTCGAGCGAGACGCTCTGCATTATGAAGCTGGTATTTCTTCTTCCGTCCCCGGCGAAGTCGATGCTCCTCAAAAGGTCCTTCCACATGAGAGGAAGGGAGAATCTGCCGTCTTCGTAGTAGGATGTGAATCTGTTGTTCTGTGTCTTGAACGAGAATTTGATGTCGATGAACTCTGCACATGAGAGTACAATGTTCGGGGAGAACGTCAGATATGACTTTTCAATACTCTGGTTGTTTATGAGAATCTGGGAATCAAGTCCGAATGATAGATATATCCTCCCCTTCCAGAGCTGGAAGGATTTCCCGCTGATAGAGCTCTGGAGGTTGACGCTCTCAAGCGAGAGCCTGTCGCTGCTGTCCCTCTTAAGTGTCACTATTCCCTTTATATCTCCCAGGGCAAGTGTCGTCTTAAGGGACGTGATGAAGCCATCCGTGTCCCCGTCGCCGCTGATTACTTCTTCAAGGTAGTACTTCCTGTTCTTTGTCTGGAGGCGGAGTGTCGAAGAGAGCGAGAAGGGATTATACCACTCGGCAGAAGAGGATATATCAGCTGTCTGGTAGTCGAGGGAGGAACTCATGGTAAAATAAGTTGAGGAATATGAGAGAGAGAGTTTTGCCACATCCCTGTTGAAACTCGAATCCGTCTTCTTGAAGAGCCAGGAAAGGGAGAGCGAGAAACCGCTGTACGACCACTTGAGGGATGGGGTCACCGAGCCGTCGAGAGGCGGGAGGATATATGTAACGTCTCCTGTGAAGGCACCGAAGGACCCCGTGGTAATCGTCTTTGAAAAGCCGATTGAATGGGTCTTGATGAAATCCTTTGTGAATTCAAAGTTATTGGTTGTAACATTCTTTTCCCCGTCCTCTGTCTCCTCTTCTGTGTAGTCGAACGGCTTGAGTGAAAGATTGTAGGTAATACCGACCCAGGGAACGGTAACCTTAAGGGTATCGAGGGGATTGAAGGTAAGCTTTTTAGACCAAGTAGATGATGTATATGTGTTGGAAAAGGCGTACGTCATGGTATTTGTGAATGTATTGGATATATTCACAACTCCCCTTACATTCCCCTCCGCCGAGAATTTTGTGTAGGTTGCACTCTCCATCTTTCCGTCTGTCTTCTCTCCGGTGCTGCTGTTGTTTACCTTGTTCTTGAAGTCTTCCGTTATTGTATATCCCGCCTTGATTTTCGAGGTGGATGTAGATGATGCCGTGCTCTTGAGCGATGCGCTGGAATAAGGATCGGAAAGAAGGATTTCCTTCTTTATCTCTTCTCTATTCTCATTCGTTTCTTCCTTTCTTTCTTCTTCGGTTTTTCCGCTCTCTGCACTCTTTGTGCTTCTCTTGAATTCATAATCCAAAAAGTTACCCGAAAGCGATACGGAGAGATTCGGGAGAGTATATGAAGTGAGAATTGATGAAGAATCTGCTGTAGTGGAGGACGGGATGGAGTAACTTCCCTCTATTGAGAGGTTCTTGAGGGAGAACGACGAGACGAATGGAATTCTGACGGAGGACGGGAGAGAGTACGAGAGAGTGAAGGAGCGTGTGAATGATGATATTCCGCTTGAGGAATAATCCTTCGGAAACTGGCTCTCGGATCCCATTAACGGGCCGTACGAGAATCCCGTGAGTCTGTTGCCGTAGTGATAGAGAACGGTTCTATCTGAGTAATACGGGAATTTGACGGAGAGAGTGAGACCGCCCGAGGAGAACGAGAGGGAGTTGTCGCCGTAGTATCTTATCTTCTTCGTGTCGGTATTAAGCGGTGTTGCAATACCTGTATAGATGTTTATCTTCAGTTTGTTATTGAAGAAGTTCAATGCGCTGTCGATGCCGAAATGAACTCCGCCTTTGTTGAGGATTGTCGCCTTCTGTCCTCCATGATAGGCATCGAAGAGGAGCACAAGATAGCTTGATGTACTCTTTGCAAACTGCTCTATCCCGCTGAGGGAGTCCGATTCTGTATAGTAGTAGCCCTCCCTCGCCTTGTCCTTCTTACTGTCATCCGTGGACTTGAGAAGGCTTGAGAAGGACGAGGACTCGTCGGAGGAGGAAATCTTGGGATAAGTACCGAAAATCTCGAATGAAGTATTGAGGAAAGCACCCTTTATCGAATCGAATCCGAAGGACGGGTTCCCCAGTATCTTGGAACCGGGGAAGAAGAAGAACGGGAGATAGAAAATAGGTACGCGCCCTATGTTGAATGTTGCGTTGCTGAGGAACATATCCTCTCCCGGGAGAATCAGAATCGAGGATGCGGAAATCGAGGAATAGGCAGTTTCGGGATTGGATGTTATATAGCCCTCTTCAAAGACAATCGCTCCCTCACTCAGGTATGATAGCCTCTCGCCGGAGGTGGAGAATTTCACCTTCTTCTTTTCGCTGTTCTCCCTTTCCGTTGTGGTTGTTCCGTCTGTTATGAAGATATCACCCTCGTCCCAGGAGACGGTGAGGATATCGGCCTCGATCTCCTTGATGGCGGCAGAAGAGGATGAGTCGACATATGTTGCATTTCCGAGAGCCGTTATGATTTTCCTCTCTATGTCCACTATTACAAGGGATGCACTGAGCGTCTTCTTTTCACTGCTTTTTTCAAGAAAATCTATGACTACGTTACCCTCTATCGTGAATGTGGAATCTGTGGAGTTAACACTCTCGGCAGAGTTGATCTGAAGAGTATATCCCTCCTCTCCCGATGTACTCTCCTCAACAACATCTTTCTCTTCGTAGCCGTAGTAGTCGTAGAGTCTCTTCCTGATCTCCTCTGCACTTCCCGTAGTGTCGAGACCGCGGGCGAGAGCCATGGAGGAGAGAACACTTTCCGGTGCGTAGTATATTGTCTCCACTCCGACACAGTAGAGACTTGAGACAAGGAAAAACAACAGGAAAGTAACTATTAATGCTCTTCTTTTCACTTCAGATATTTCTTCAAATAATAACCTGTAAAACTCTCCGGAGAAAGAACAATTTCCTCGGGAGTTCCCGCGGCGACTATTCTTCCGCCTTCCTCTCCCCCTTCGGGACCGAGGTCTATTATGTAATCGGCTTCCTTTATCACATCAAGGTTATGCTCGATGACAACAACCGTGTTTCCTTCGTCGACGAGTCTCTGAAGGACCTCCAGGAGTTTCTTCACATCGTAGAAATGAAGTCCCGTCGTCGGCTCGTCGAGGATATAAAGCGTCTTACCCGTCTGTACCTTGCTCAACTCAAGTGCAAGCTTCACTCTCTGCGCTTCTCCTCCCGAGAGAGTGAGTGCACTCTGACCGAGAGTTATATAATCAAGTCCGACATCCATAAGGGTCTGGAGCTTACGCTTTATCTTAGTGTGCAGGGAGAAGAAATCAAGTGCCTCCCTCACCGTCATGTCGAGGACCTCGCTTATGTTCTTTCCCTTGTATGTTACGCTGAGTGTCTCCTTGTTGTAGCGTTTACCGTTACAGACATCACACTTGACATAGACATCGGAGAGAAAATGCATCTCGATCTTTATCGTACCGTCTCCCGAGCAGTTCTCGCATCTTCCTCCGGGGACGTTGAAGGAGAATCTCCCGGGAGTGTAGCCGCGTGCCTTTGCCTCGTTCATTGAAGCAAAAAGCTCCCTGATCGGCGTAAAGAGATCGATATATGTAGCGGGATTCGAACGCGGAGTCCGTCCAATCGGGCTCTGGTCTATTGCTACAAGCTTATCGATATTCTCAAGTCCCGTGATTGTTCTGTATCCGTCTTTCTTCTCTTTTTTACGCCCAAGGCTTCGTTTTACTGCCGGCTGGAGTATTTCATTGAGGAATGTCGACTTCCCGGAGCCTGAAACGCCGGTTATACACACGAATTCTCCCAGAGGGATGGAGACATCTATATTCTTGAGGTTGTTCTTCGAGCACCCTGTAATCGTTATTTT
>CAVJJV010000030.1:0-6801 GCA_963650055.1 Comamonas kerstersii
GAAGTCTTCTTCTCTGGCCGACGAGCATCAACAGTCCTCTGCGGGATGCATGATCCTTCGGGTTCACCTTGAAGTGACCCTGGAGGTCATTGATTCTTGCTGTCAGGAGTGCTACCTGAACCTTTGCGTCGCCTGTGTTGGCTGTGTTGCCGCCGAACTTTTCGATAATCTGTTTCTTCTGTTCACTAGATACCATTTTCTTTCTCCAAAAAATAGATTGAGTCCAGCTTCTCCCCTTCTACCGGTTTTCCGAAAGACGAAAGAACAAAATCTTCTTCACCCATGCATACCATGCACTTTGTTGTTTCTCCGTCAAGGAAAAGAGCTCCGGCTCCATAAACCCCCGGTGGCGGCAGGAGTTGATGAATAAGAGATCTGCTTATTACCGTTTCCGCAGACTCGATTCTGTTAGGTACAGGCATCAGGTCGACTCTGTAGTTACGGCCGGTCAATGCCGAAATACATTCAACATCACCGTTCTCTATCACCCTTCTTACCAGAGTTGACGAGATCTTCACTCCACCCTCGGTAAGAATTGATTTCTTTATATGAACCTCCGTCTTTCTTCCATACCTGGCGAAAAGAAACGGGAGATCCCCGGCTGAAGCGCTCTCTCTAGGATTACCGAATCGGAAATCCTCTCCGACCACTATAGCCACAGGGTTCATAGAAGTGCAGAGCATCTCCATGAATCCACAAGCAGAGATTTTACTGAAATCATCGGAAAAGTCAATTATGACAAAGGTGTCGACTCCGGATTTTTCTGCATTTTCCTCTCTCAGTCTCAATGTGTCGACATTTCTCGGTTTCTTTGTTTTTGGATTGGTGTTGAAGGTTATGAGAATCTTCTCCGCACCCATGTATTTGTCCCCGAGTTCACACATCTTCCTCACGAGTGCCTGGTGCCCGATATGGAAGCCGTCGAAGACACCGATTGTGAGAATCGCGTCAGAATCGAGAAAGGGTTTTTCAACTACTAATTCATTGAAAGACAGTACCTTCATGCCCCTACCCTCGCCATCAGTCTTATTCTATCACTCTTTTCCGCATAGCCGTAGAGAACGCCGTCGATATAGAGGCGGGAAAACGGCCTATCAGAGTCTTCCTCTGATACAATCCAGTCTCTCTTTATCGTACCGTTCTCTATCTCTTTTCTGTGTTCTTGAGGAAAATCGACTCTCCCGAAGAGACCGGTTCTCTCCAGGAGCTCTTCTGTTGAAAGGGATATGTCATCAAGGGTGAACGGCCCCACTTCCACCCGCCTCAGTTGAGTCAGGTGGCCGCAGGACGAGAGGGAATAGGATATATCCCGCGCAAGGGAGCGGATATATGTCCCCTTGCTGACTCTGCAGTCGATTACGGCCTCGTCGCCCTCCATCGATAGAAGAGACAATGACTTGATTTCAATTTCCCGCTCCGGCATCTCTATCTCATGGTTCTTCCTCGCTTCTCTGTATGCCCTCTTCCCGTCGACATGGACGGCTGAATATAGCGGTGGAACCTGCTTCCCGCGTCCGAGAAACGATGGAAGAACGGATAGAATCTCCTCTTTCGAAGGAATATGAGACGAAGTCTTTACTACACTCCCCTCCCTGTCGAGGGTGTCAGTCTCGGAACCGAACTTGATCCGGGCTATGTATCTTTTATCGAATGAGGAGAATACGGGATTGAGCTTCGTCGCTCCTCCGACCATGACTATCATGAGCCCTGAAGCGAACCTGTCGAGCGTCCCGGCGTGTCCTACCTTTTCGCCCCTGTAGAGACGTTTGAACTCATTCAGGGACGAAAATGATGTAATATCTTCCTTTTTGTCGAAAAGCTCTATTCTGAATGTACTACTCATTCTTCTGGTTCAATTCGTCGATAAGTCTGTTCAGCTTCTCACCCTCTATGTATGAGCTGTCCTTGACGAATGTGAGGACAGGTGTCTTCTTCGTCCTTATAAGCCTTGCAATCCTTGTCTGGATGAAGGCGGAGGCCTGGTTGAGGGCGAGGACGGACTTATCGAGAGTCTGGTTGTCGGCAATATAGGAAATATATACCTTTGCCTGACTGTTGTCGGGACTCAGGTCCACCCCCGTCACCGAGACGAGGGTGCTGAGATTATGATTCTTCACAGCCCCGGAAACTATGAGGGAAGATATACCCTCCATGATCCGGGACTCCAATCTGCTCTGGCTGAATTCACTCATTGAAATCCAATGTCCTCTTGACTTCTTCAGTCTCTACGATTTCCAGGATATCGCCGACAAGGAGATCCTGCCAGTTCTCGAGTCCGATACCGCACTCGAAACCTTCCTGGACTTCCTTTGCGTCGTCCTTGAATCTCTTGAGAGATGATATCTTTATAAGATCCTTGTTGAGCTGTATGGAATCTCTGATGACACGGACTTTGCTGTTGCGCTTTACCTTTCCCTCTGTGACCATACATCCTGCAATCAAGCCGACCTTGGGTACCTTGAAGGTATCTCTGACCTCGACCTTTCCGATATCGACATCCCTTGTGACGGGACTCAGCATGCCTTCCATCGCAGCCTTGATGTCGTCTACAACATCATAGATGATATTGTACTTCTTGATCTCGACCTTTTCTTCGTTTGCAAGAGCCTGTGCACGGGGCGTCGGGCGGACGTTGAAGCCGATGACGACTGCATCAGATGCCGATGCAAGGGTAATATCACTCTCGATGATGGCTCCTGCCGATGCACGGATGACATTGAGTTTGATTTCGTCGGTGCTGAGTTTCTCCAGGACTCCAGTAAGAGCCTCAACGGATCCCTGAACGTCTCCCTTGATGACGACGTTGAAGTCCGTGATATTGCCTTCCTTGATCTTCTCGTTGAAGTTTTCAAGGGTTACCTTGCTTCTGCCGTTTCCTTCTCCGAGCCTCTCGAGCTCCTGGCGCTTTGCCGCTATGCTTCTTGCAGTCTTCTCGTCCTCCGTAACCTGGAACGGATCCCCGGCCTGCGGAATGTTCGAGAGTCCTATGATCTCGACAGGTGTCGAAGGACCGGCTGAGGTGATCTTCTGACCGTTGTCATCGAACATCGCCCTTACGCGTCCCGAGTATATACCTGCTACATAGTAGTCTCCCTGCTTCAGGGTACCCTTCTCGACGATGACTGTGGCAACCGTACCGCGTCCCGGATCTATCTTGCTCTCGAGAACCTTACCGCATGCCCTGCAGTTCGGGTTCGCCCTGAGTTCGAGCATCTCCGCCTGGAGAAGAATTGTATCGAGAAGATTGTCGATACCGATTTTCTTGAGTGCGGAAATCTCGCAGTAGAGAGTCTGTCCGCCCCAGTCCTCGGGCATGAGGCCGAGATCCGAAAGCTGCTGCTTGACTCTGTCCGGGTTCGCTTCAGGAAGATCGCACTTGTTGATTGCGACTATGATCGGTACCTTTGCGGCCTTTGCGTGGTCTATTGCCTCTCTTGTCTGGGGCATGACACCGTCATTTGCAGCAACGACGAGTACTACGATATCTGTAACCTGGGCGCCTCTTGCTCTCATCATCGAGAATGCCGCGTGACCCGGAGTGTCGAGGAAGACTACCTCTCCCTTACCCGGTACCGATACCTTGTATGCTCCGATATGCTGCGTGATTCCTCCGAACTCGCCTGCGACGACGTTGGTACTTCTGATTGCATCGAGGAGCTTCGTCTTACCATGGTCGACATGTCCCATGATCGTGACAATCGGCGGCCTTGGAACAAGGTCCTCCTCCCTGTCCTCCTCCGTCTCGATGACTGTCTCGTCATAGAGGGAGACAAGATGGACGGAGCATCCGTATTCGGAGGCGATGATCTCCGCCGTATCGTGGTCGAGGGGCTGGTTGATTGTAACCATCATTCCCATCTTGAAGAGCTTTGTTATGATATCGGAAGCCTTGAGATTCATCTTCTTTGCAAGATCTGCAACTGTGATGTTCTCCATGATATCGATTGTAGACGGTACGGCTGCAAGCTTCGCCTCCTCCTTCTTCTTTCTTCCGAATGCAAAGTCGACTTCTTCGTCTCTGTCCCACTTGCTGTCCTTGTCCTTCTTCCTGGACTGGCTGGAGAGGTTCGTCTTCCTGTTTCCGTTCTTCTGGTTGAGTTCGAGCGGAGAGGCACCTCCCACCTGGGGTCTTCCACCCTGGTTGAAGTGCGGCGTGAAGCCCGGACGCTGCTGGCGGTTGAAACCGTTTCTGTTCTGGTCCGGGGAGTAGGAACGCGGAGTTGATGGTCTTGTACCATTCTGTCCGTTATCCCTTCTCTGGAACGGACGGCCGTCTCTGTTGTTATTATTGTAGCCGTTGTTCCTCGAGAGGTTTCCTGCAACCCTTCTTCCTCCGACGACACCCTGTACACGTGGTCTTGAAGGATCGACTGCAGTCTGCTGTTGGGGGGGAGTCTGTGTGTGGATGATTACCGGACCGGAATGAATCGTGGACTGTATTCTCGTGTTCTGGATGTGTGAACCGTTACCCATGAAGGACTTACCGTCGATGACATCCTTCTTCGTCTGCGGTTTTGCACTCTGTGGCTTTACTGTAGTGTTCACAGTATTTTTTAGAGGAGAAGGTGTGTTCTTCGGCTGCACAGGTTGAGCCTTGGGCTCTGGATCGGGCTCCGGAGCATGTTCCTTGACCTTGACAACCGGACGTGCGACAGCCTTCTGGGGAGTCTTGAGTTTGACGACAACCTTCTTCTTCTCGCCTGTCTCCTCGGAGGGAGCAAGCGTTGTCTTCTCCTCTGTTTCCTTCTGCGAGGGCTGTACGTTTGCCTTTTTGATGATATTTACTTTTACTTTGTTTTTTTCTTCAGCCATATTTACCTTTGTTTATCACTCGAACTCGAATTCTGCACCGCAGTGAGGACATACCGTTGAGGACGCCGGAACCATCTCGTGGCATACCGGACATTCAAACGAGTCTTCCTCTCCTTCCTCAGTAACAATCTCGACATTGCTTCTCACAGTATCGATTTCATCCTGTGTCAGACCTCTCTCGAGAAGTTCGTCGTTGGTATACTCGAAGAATTCCTCGATTGACCATATGTCTATGTTGTGGAGCTTTTCGACGAGTTTGGGCTCGAAGCCGCACTCCGTTACAGGAGTCTCTCCCTCCTCGATACCGAGCTTATCGTTTGTAATATGCTCGTCTTCATGCTCTGCAGCCTCTTGAGTTTCTGCATCTCCGTCCTTGAAGAGCTGACCTACAGTCTCATGGATGAGCATTGTCTGGTCCATCTCGTTGAACTGTGCCTTCGTCTTGACATCGATAACCCAGTCACAGAGGGCCTTGGCAAGCTTAACGTTGACACCGCCCTGCCCTATTGCAAGTCCCTGCTGCGTCTCGTCGACGATTGCAATGGCATACTTGCTCTGCGGGTCGATTTCGATGACTCTGCTGACCTGGGCGGGAACGAGAGCATTGGCGATGAAGACAATCGGGTCTGCATCGTAACGGATGACATCAATCTTCTCACCCTCGAGCTCGTTCATGACGGTCTTGATCTTGAGACCGTCCTTACCGACGGTTGTTCCGACAGGATCGGAATCAGTGCGCTTGGTGTCGACTGCAATCTTTGTTCTGACACCTGCCTGACGGCTGATAGCCTTGATTACGACGCTTCCGTTTTCAAGCTCTTCCCTGAGCTGTCCTTCGAGAAGTGCCTTTACGAATTCCTTTGAAGAACGTGAAAGGTAAATCTTTACACCCTTCTTTCTCTTCTTGATCTTACCGGTCTTGGGGTCCCTGACAGCCTCATCATCCCCCTTGTCGACCTTCTCAACAAAGAAGCGGAGAGTGTCGCCGAGTTCATACGTCTCTCTCGGGGACTGACCTCTGACGGGGAAGACTGCAAGATTCTCGTCCCCGAATCCGATGTCGACAAACCAGTCGTCGCCGTTTCTTGACTGCTTCTTGAGCTCTCCCTTGATGAGTGTGAACTCCATCTGCTTGGCCTTGTAGAATGTCTTGTCGTCCGTTATTTCCTTGCTTACGGCCTGACCGCGCTGCTTTGCGGACTGGACGGCCGAATATTCGAATGTCTTGGGGTCGAGTGAGATTTCAAGAGAGTCTCCCACGTCGATACCAGAATCAACACCTGCAAACTCCAGGGCCTCGTCAAGAGGAATCTGGGTTACGGCATTATAGTAGTCCTCTTCGTTGACTACTTCCTTCTTGGCGAAGATTTCGACAAAGTAGTTGTGTCTGCTGTCTTCGTAGAATTTGATCTTCACGTTCTCGTCGGTACCGTACTTCCTTTTGTATGCGGAACGGAGCATATCCCTGATAAGAGAAGTAACTTCAGGGAACTTCATATCTCTCTCCTGCATCATAGCGTTGATTTCGCCAGTGAGATTAATCATTTTTATCCTCCCAAGAATAATCTAGTTTAGCTTTTGCTATAGTTTCCAGAGAGATTGAAATCCTCTCTCCGTTTTCTTTTCTGTCTTCAATAGTGTAATGAGTCAGAGTAACGCTCTTGTCATCCGCATTCTCGATGACTCCAGAAACATATGTCGAATACTCAGTTGTGTAGAGTCTGACCCTCTTTCCGTTAAAAACAGTGAACTCATGGTAGTCCTTGAAACTCCTCTCAAGTCCCGGACTCGAAACCTCGAGATTATAATCCCTCGAGTCAAGAAGTACACTGTAACGTGGATATATGACATTGTAGGCGCTCTCGAGGTCATCCACAGTTATATCTCTATCCTTAGAGTAGAGGACGACGCGCATGTTCGTCTGATCGTGACTCTCGTTCTTCGAGACTTCGACGACCTCCAGCCCGAGGGACCCGACAAGGCTTTCAA
>CAVJJV010000031.1:0-2511 GCA_963650055.1 Comamonas kerstersii
GATATAACGGGAAGAGTCAATGTCGCAGAGAAGGATATCAGGAGTGTCACCGACGGGTATGTGGGGAAGGAATTTTCCTATGAACTCTTCGACGAGCTCTACTCGTCCCTCTACTCCGAGTCCTGGCTCGACTACATGGTCGTCGATGCCGAAAACGACACGGAAGACGAAAACAAGGTCGTTCTCACAATAGAAATACACGAGAATCCGATGATTACCCTCGTCGAGATCGAGGGAAACAAAAAGATATCGTCTTCGACACTTCTCGGCGTGCAGTCCCTTACAAAGGGCGGCTGGTATTCGACTAACAACATCAATGCTAATGCCTCTCTCATAAAGGCCCACTACATCTCGAAGGGATATGCGGATGCAGCAGTCGAAGGAAGTGTAGAAATAAACGATGAGACCAATCAGGCTGAAGTGCATTTCACCGTAACGGAAGGTAAGCAGTACAAGGTCAGAAGTATTTCGTTCGAGGGTAACAATGCACTTGAATCGAAGGAGCTCAAGAACAAGCTTACAAGCAAGGAGAAATCCTTCTTCAATTCAGGTAACTACCTCTCCTCCAACATCGATGCAGATAAGACAGCCCTCATCACTTACTACGGCACAAAGGGATATCCCTATGCAAAGATTACAGATGTAAGAATCGAGAAACTTGAAGACGAGGAGACAGACTCGACTGTATACCTTGCAATAACATTCGTCATCGATGAGGACGAGTTCTGGACTGTAGGAACTGTCACATTCAGCGGCAACACCGTCTTCTCTACTGAGGAGCTCGAGAGTCTTGTTACAGTCAGCGAAGGCGACTCATACAACAGTACGAAAATCCAGACAATCTATGACAGCCTGGTCTCGAAGTACTATGACGACGGATACGTATATTCTTCGATATCACCCGTTCTCGAGGAAGCTGAAGGAAACAGGGTCAACATCGTCTTCAATATAAGCGAAGGGGCGCAGACTGTAGTCGAGGAAGTGAAAATCAACGGACTGACGAAGACAAAGGCATATGTTCTCGAGAGAGAGCTTGAACTACATGTCGGAGATGTCTTCTCACGCTCCGATTTCATCCAGTCCCAGCAGAACATGTACAACACCTCCCTCTTGAAGGATATCAAGGCAAGTATCTACCCCGGAACTACTGAAAACGGAATAATCTGCCAGTTCGACGTAGAGGAAGGAAATACCATGGAGCTCCAGTTCGGTGCCACATTCGGGGCAACCGAAGTCGACGGCTTCCCCGTATCGGGCTTCCTGAGCCTCTCCAATACAAACCTCGGCGGTACGGGACGCTCGCTTACAGTCTCGACAGAGCTCAGTCCGACGACACAGTCGCTTTCTCTCTCCCTCTCCGACAGCTGGGTCGGCGACAGAAGATGGTCCAATGCAATAAGCTTCTCGGCGTCTCGTAATGTACGCTCCTCCGTCCTACAGAGAGGAATAGGATCTGAGTACTACGACGGTAGAGACGACGACCAGGTTACATATCCTCTCGGATACAATTCCGCATCGGAGTGGTATCTCTCGGGTCAGACGACACCTTCTTCGTCCAACCTAATGAAGTATGACAACTACTCGTTCACAGTCGGCTACACATCGGGCTATTCTTGGGTCTTCACGCCCGGAACCCTCTCAGTCAGCGGAGGATTATCAGTCGGACTCAACAGAGCATACTATGATGATACGAAGTACGACCCGTATGAAAAACTCATCAAGAAGTACCATGACTCATGGCAGTTCTCCAATAAGCTCAGTACTTCTATTACATGGGATGCAAGAAACTATGTAAGTACAACACCCCACGGCTATGTTGCTTCCCTTTCCTATACATACGCCGGAGGATTTCTCCAGGGACTTTCAAACTACAACAAGCTCTCCCTCTCATTGAATATGTATACGGGAATATGGAGAATAGAGAACAAGGAGAAGGATACTGCGAAGAACCTCATCCTCGCTTTCTCGAGTGAAGTCGACTTCATGCTTCCGCAGTACTGGAACAAGGATAACTCCGGCTACTCATGGCATGATGCAAAGGATGGAGCTACGAAGTACGAGATGCTCTACATCGACGGCATGAACATCGGCCGCGGCTTCTCCGTCCAGACCGATAAGTCGTTCCTCTGGAACAACCAGATAGACCTTACATATCCTCTTGCAGAGGATGTTCTCTCCCTCGAGGGATTTATAAGCGGTACGGCTGTAACCGAAAAGCTGAAGAACCTCAATTTCAAGTCCCTTGACTGGTACTTTGCAGCAGGCTTCGGAATCAAGATGGAAATTCCGGGATTCCCGCTTGGACTTTATCTTGTCAAAAATGCTACAATACTCAGTGGACAGAGCTTTACGTTTATCAAAGGCTCGCTCTTCAACTGGGGAGGAAACAGTGGACTCAGCCTCGTATTGGCTATTACCACTTCTATATATTGATGGAAGATGACAGAAACGATATGACGCCGATGGTGCGTCAATACATGGAAATCAAAAAAGAGCATCAGGACAAGGTGC
>CAVJJV010000032.1:0-9128 GCA_963650055.1 Comamonas kerstersii
GGCCATTCCCCTTGAACCGGAAAACCCGTTCCCCTGAGCCGGAATTTACAATCCTGAAAGAGATGAAGGAAGCAAAGACTTTGAAAAACATCTCATATCATCTCGGCTACAGCAACTTCACATTTGATCTATGGATGATTCTGCACAAAAGGGATTGCCTTGGACCGTTAAATGACAGAAAACAATATCTTCTTCCAATTCAACAGTGTTTTGGAGAGAAATTCGAGGACCTGGAGCACCATAAGAAAGAGGCAGCTTTCAGGCGGTGTCTCGACAAACTCTCACTCGATGATGTAAGGTCCGCAGTCAGGAGGTCAAGACGACTTGCCTTGCAGAATACAGAGGACAGGAAGAAGACTGTTGTTTACAGCGGATATTCTTATTATCGTGAAAATCCCGCCTTATCAATAAATGAAGTTGTCGAAAGAATATTGAAAGAGTGTGGAATACTCCGAACATAAAATCTTCGTGCCAAACGGTAAAACAGGATTGTTTATTTCATCCTACGATGAAGAAGACAGTATAGACTGCAAGTACCGGCAGCGAGAGGAGAATGTAGTCAGTAACGAAAGTTTTCCTTCTCTCTTTGATTTCTCCTAGTGCATAGATGAATGCAAAAGAGAAGGAGAGAATGGTGGAGGGAAGTGAAGAGACGATTACAGTCTTCTCTACGCCGAATGCTGTCTCTGCTCCGACTCGGCCGAAGACAAGGGACGTCAGCGCCGAGGAGATGCGTGAGGGCTCGATTATTCTCCCGATGATATATGACGAGAGCATGAAGAGAAAATAGGTGATGAATACCGGGTAGTCTATCTTCTTGTAGACTGATCTATCAAGGATGATGAAGGCCAGGGCGGTGACTATCAATAAATCGATTGTATTGAACCTGCGGCCGAATAGAATGACAAGAAAGAATGCAAGGTAGAGCACTCTGATTCCTTTCCTCTCTTTCTCCCAGTAATCCTCCTTTTCTATGTGCAGGTAGATTTCGTCTCCCCTTGTTCCTTTGAGTGTGATGAGAGTTTCGATTATGAAGACGGCAAGAGACGTAAAGAATGCCGGTAGGAGGGAGGACATATGGCTTGAGTAGGGTATATCCCTATTGAGGAGGAGATATATATTTCCTGCACTGAATGGTGTAAAGAGTCCTGTGATTGTACTTAAAAGTGTGATGAGAGCCACTCCCGACGGAGTGTATTTCTCCCTTCCGCTTTCATTGAATAGTCTTATGGTGAACGGTACCATTATCAGAACAACCATGAAGTCGAAGAGAAACAGGGAGAGAAGAAATGTGGAGGAAAGAAGTACCAGAAATAGGAACGGTACAGAGCGTATGCTGTTGAGAAGCCTGAAAACCGGAAGTACCAGTTTTTCCTTTCTTATACCTTCCTCGAGTAGAAGAAGCATGAATATATAGCTTACGGTCTCCCACGGAAATGATACTATCTCATCCCCGATGAGCGGCTTCATGATAAAGAGTACTATGGTAATGACAAGATAGAGCGGTATGTACCAGTACCTTCCGATTCTCTTCATCATTCATCTTCCTCTTCTCTTGTTATGTCTTCTCCGTTGCTGTTGAATGTGTAGCACACAGTCTCCGCTACAGCTTCGTCTATGATTGATCCCATTCCAAGAGTCATATAATGCTCTCTTGTCTCCTCTTTATCGGGGTGTGTAACGGGGTGCTTCGGAGAGAAGACTACACAGCAGTCTTCATAGGGAAGGATGGATGTCTCGTAGCTTCCGATTTCCTTTGCCTTGAGAATGATCTCCTCCTTGTCCATTCCGCAGAGCGGCCTGAGAACAAGCATATCCGTCATGCTGTCTGTAAATGTCATGGCGTCCAGCGTCTGGCTTGCAACCTGGGAGACGGCCTCCCCTGTCACGAGTGCGGTGTCATAATTGTCTCGGGCGATACGCTCTGTGACTTCCAGCATGGCGGCACGGAACATGAGCGTCGCCTCCTCCTCTACTGCATGGTCTCTTATGTACTCCTGTCCCTTTGTGAAGGGGACTACGAAGAGTCTTGTCCCCTGGAGATAGGGCGCAATGATTGAAGCAAGCTTCTTGACCTTTTCAAGAGCCATTTCGGATGTATAGGGATAGGCATGGAAGTAGCAGCAGTCGAGCTTAAGACCGCGCTTTGCCATGAGATATCCTGCAACCGGGCTGTCGATTCCTCCCGAGAGAAGGAGCATGCCCCTTCCTGCCGTAGATACCGGAAGTCCTCCGCATCCCTTATCAGAATGGGTGTAGATGAAACACTCGCTTCTGATTTCCACTGTAATCGTATAATCGGGGTGCTTGAGGTCGACTGTGAGGGAAGGGTAGTATTTCTCGACAACATCTGCCACACGGCATGCAACTTCGAGCGAGGAGAGGGGAAATTCCTTGTCTTCTCTTCTTACCTCTACCTTGAAGGAGCCTTCCTTTGAGAAAGGATCGGTGGAAGAGAGTATCTCATCGGTCTTCTCCAATATGGACTCAATTGTCTTTGTACTGCACTTGAAGGACGGGGCCCATCCGGTTATGCCGAATGTAGTGGAGAGGGCCTTCTCTATCCTTTCCTTCGGACACGCTTCATCGACATAGAGGAAGACTCTTCCCTTGGTCTTGTCCATATGGCACTCGTAGGGTTTCAGTTTTCCCCTGATGTTCGATCTGAGCTTACGCTCGAACATGACCCTGTTTCCGCCCTTGAGCGAAATTTCGCCTTCCTTTATCAAATACTGCTGTTTAGCCATTCACTATTTCCTTTATTGCTTTTACGAGGAGCTGTGCTTCCTCCATCCGTGTATTCTTCGAGAGGCTGATTCTTACAGCTCTCTGTGCACTTTGATTACTGATTCCCATGGCCTCGAGGATACTTTCGCTCCTGCCTTTTGCATTGTTCGAGCATGCGGAGCCCGAGGAGACGCAGAATCCCTTATCCATCAATATGCGTGTAAAGACCTCGGATGGGAGGGTGCCTTCCATCGAGAGTATGTACGGTGATGAATTCTGGGGGGAGAATATGCCGATTCCCATACTCAGGAGATTATCAACAAGGTACTTCTTGATTGCCGCCGCATTTTCCGCATTTGTGCTCTTATGCTCCGTCCATTCCTTCAATGCCGTCTCGAATGCCGCTATTGCCGGGAGATTCTCCGTGCCGCCGCGTCTTCCTCTTTCCTGGCCGCCGGCAGGAGCAAGAGGGTGAATCAGGAAGGGATTCTTTGTGTAGAGTAACCCGATACCTCTCGGACCGTTGATCTTGTGGGCGGAGAATGAAGCTCCGTCTATGTCCCAACCTTTGAGATCAAGCTCTGTCTTCCCCAGCGCCTGTACGCTGTCGGAGAAGAAGAGAATCTTCTTTCTCTTCTCCTTCTCGTATTCTCTTACAACTTCAACAAGCTCTTTTATCGGCTCTATGGCTCCTGTGACGTTATTCACGCTCATAACAAAGACAGCCTTCGTGTCCTCGGTAAGTGTTGCCCCGAGCTCTTCCGGGGAGACGAATCCACCCCTCGCGCGTACCGGAAGGACATTCCAGCCGAGCTTCTTAAGTATCTTCGCCCATGACTGTACAGCCTCATGTTCAATTCTTGAAATTATCACAGTACCCTTTTCAAGCCACATGAGCGTCTGGAAGAAGAGGGCTATGGACTCCGTTGCGCCGCTTGTGAAGATGAGGTTCTTTCCCTCTACTCCAAGCATCGAGGCAATCGACTCTCTCTTCTCTTCAAGCAGTCTCTTTGCCGCTGTACCCTGACGGTGGTTTGACGAAGGGTTCCCCGTCACCTCTCTCGATACTCTATTGTACTCTTCAAGGGCGGAGGGGGAGATGGGGGTTGTCGCGGCATTATCGAAGTAGAATTCCATAGGGGAATTTTCGTCAATAAAGGGAGTTTGGTCTATAGCCCTTTCTTTCATATTGAGGATTAATTATGATATGGGTATGAGAAAACTCTTTGATTCCACTCTCTCCGGTGAGAAGACTACTGGAGTATATACAGCATCCGGCATCGATGAACTTGCCTCCCGCCTTTCATCCCTCGATTCCTTCCTGATTGTTGCAGATACGAATACCGCTCATTACTCTCCCTATCCTGAGAGGACCCTTGTTCTCGAGAGCGGGGAAGCGCATAAGAACTGGGAGAGCATAGAGAGAATCATTGCCGCCGCCCTCTCGTTCAATCTCGGCCGCGACAGCACATTCGTGGCCCTCGGCGGTGGTGTCGTCTCCGATATGACGGCTCTTGCATCCTCACTCTATATGAGGGGAAGTCATCTCATTCTCTGCCCGACGACGCTGCTATGTATGGTTGATGCAACGCTCGGTGGAAAGAGCGCAATAGACTTTGCCGGTATAAAGAATATAGTCGGGACGTTCCATCCGGCAGATGAGGTGATCATCTCTGTCGACACTCTCTCCTCCCTCACCGACAGTGATTTCCTCTCCGGTATGGGGGAGGTTGTGAAGCATGCGCTACTCTCTTCCGACAATGCCCTCTACGACGAACTGATATCGAAGAGGGATGAAATCATGAGAAGGGACAGAGGGGAGCTTGAGAGACTTGTCGAGCTCTCGCTCCTTGTAAAGAAGGAATACATAGAGCGTGACCCCGAGGAGAAGAAGGGGATTAGAAGCGCCCTCAACTTCGGCCATACATTCGGTCATGCACTTGAAAGCATCACAGACTACCGTGTCAGTCACGGGGAGGCTGTCGTATGGGGAATGGAGAAGGCCCTTACATCGGGCCTCCTTCTGGGAATAACCAAAGAGGATTTCTATCTATGGGCTGTCAATCTCATTTCGCTCTATCCCTTCCTGTGTAACTACCGTGTCGGTAAGGATGAGTACAAGCCGTTTCTTGAAGCTGTGAAGAAGGATAAGAAAAAGAAGAGCGGTGTCACACGCTTTGTCTTCCTCTCAGAGAGGGGGGAGCCTGTATTGAGACCTCTCAGTGACGATCAGATTCTTGCTGTCCTTCTCTGAAGGGCAAAGAGGGCGAAGGAATCGAGCTTCTCAGTCACATCCTTTCTCAGCCTCTTGATCCACCTGGGAGGAATTGCATTGTAGCCGAATCTTATTCCCGAGAGCCCTCCCGTAATGGATGCGATTGTGTCTGCGTCCCCGCCGTCGTTGACAGGACCCGTGATGGACTCTTCGAATGTATCCGACTCAAGATAATAGAGAGCATTGTTGTATGTGTTCCTTATAAACCCTGTAGGTTCCATGAGGCTGTATGTGCCGCAGGGGGTGTATGTGCCATCGAGAAGAGACTGAACAAGAGAGTAGTGATCCATGATGATTTTTGTCACTTCTGATGCCGGGTGTGTGATTTCACTCTGAGCTGTGGAGTATTCAAGAGAGCCGTAGAGAGCACACGGGAGCGCACGCATCAGGGATCCGTTACCCTGCTTCTCCTCATCTACCGGGATATATTCCTTATGCTTTCTGTAGTAGGAGAGAGCTTCATATATCTGGTTTCCTACATCTTTAGGCTTACTTTCAAGCCATGAGAGGAAGCCTTCAGCAACTCTTCTTTTGAAGAAGAGCTTTTTTTCTCCCGTCTCCTCGAGAACCTTCATTATGATGAGCGACATTTGAGTATCATCTGTGGTTTCTCCGGGCTTAATGTCAAGCCATCCCCCTCCGATGATTTCTTCAACAAGGCCGTATTCGTCCCTGATCTCCCTTTTTGTCATCATCTCCGTCACCGCGCCCATTGTATCTCCGATATATGCTCCGTAGAGGCCGCCGCGTATTCTGTCGAGTAGAATATCTTTCATCATTTTTCCTCCTTCCTTTATGATATATCATAGCATGTGAAGAAGCTTCTTTGATTCAAATTTATCCTGTGGAGAAAGAAAAATGAGAGTGAAGTACGATTTGCTGGTGAAAGAGTTCGAGAGAGTATTGAATAAGTACGGAATTACAGGAGATGACGGGAGACTGTGTGCCGCTCTCTTTGCAGACGCCTCGAGAGACGGAGTCTACTCACACGGCCTCAATAGATTTCCCACGTTCATACAGTATATCAAGGATGGTGATATAAAGAGCGATAAGCGCGCCGTGAAGAGAGCATCCTTCGGACCTCTCGAGCGCTGGGACGGAGAGCAGGGACCGGGTAACCTCAACGCATATATATGCACAAAGAGGGCGATAGAACTTGCAAAGGAGAATACCGTCGGAATTGTGGCACTGGGCAATACCAACCACTGGATGAGGGCGGGTAACTACGGCCTTATGGCGGCAGAGGCGGGATGCATAGGGATAATGTGGACGAATACCATGCCCAATATGCCGCCGTGGGGAGGAAAGGATGTGAAGATCGGAAACAACCCAATAGTCTTCGCCGTCCCGGATGAAGACGAGCCGGTGCTTCTCGATATCGCCCTGTCGCAGTTTTCATACGGGAAACTTGAAAAGCTTATGCTCGAGGGAAAGGATACCCCCGTCGATGCCGGATACGACAGGATGGGGAATGTCACGAGGCACCCTGTGGATGTCATAGAGAGCCGTCAGGTATTCCCCATCGGCTACTGGAAGGGTTCCGGACTCTCGATTGCTCTTGACCTTGTAGCTTCTCTCCTCTCCGGCGGCGACACCACACGGATGGTGGGTGAGAGACCTGGGGAGACGAGATTATCGCAGGTCTTCATATGCATAGACCTCTCCCGTTTTCCCGATAAGGACAAAATGAGGGAGAAAATCAGAGCAACTCTCACTGATATAAGGAACTCGACACCTGTGGACGAAGAGAGTTCCGTCCACACTCCGGGAGACGGAATGAGAAAGATACGGGAGGAATCAATGAGAGACGGCGTTCTTGTCGACGAGGAAAAGTGGAGGACACTCCTCGCTCTTTAGCTTCTCTTCCTTTCTCCGGTGCATCTGTCATATCTTTCGATGTATGACTTGATTCTTTTTCTCATCTCGACTCTCTCCTCAGGAAGGAGTTCGAGGAGGGAAGTGAGGGCGTAAAGTGAGGAGGCTGCTGCCTTCTCCACACTGGGTGTGACATTGATGAAGAATGTGTCGTTGTCTTCGTCTAAAAAGAGGTATTCGAAGTTCTTTCCCGTCTTGTAGAGTCTCATCATATTCTTCAGATAGCCTTTTATCTCCCTGTCGTCATCATAGGGGGAGAAATGACCTTTCCTCTTCTTAGTTATTACTTTGGTATCTCTGGCGACAAGTGAATACTCCCTGTCGAGAATCTCTGTCTTTATCGGTGTCAGCGATACAAGTTTATCGGATGAGATGTAGATCTTCTTATCGGAGCGGTCGGTAATTTTCCCCAGCTCCCTGAGAGGAACAATGTAGCGCACCTTTCCCTTATCGACTCTGTAGGGGGTGAGGGAGGTGTCTTCCCTCCTCATCTCCTTCTTCTCTTCCCCGGGAAGACGCATAAGAACCTTGAGTAGTTCGGGGCTGATCTCGCGGATCCATTCGGCTTTGAGAGGGGAGACGGAGCGGGCATACATTCTTGTTGTCTTCACGAGCTCCCCGGCGAGAATGTAGGATGGACGCGTCATGAACCATGAGGAACCCGGATGGATATATATCTCACTAGCCTTCACAGATCTGTAGGAGTAGCCTTTTGTCTTTATGCATATATACTGCCTCAATCCTGAGGCCAGACACTTGAGGTAGTCTGCCATATTGACCCGGGCCGAGGTAATCGGGATTCCCATTCCAGAGACGATATCTTCCAGCTGTCCCTTGATGTGGACTATCTCGTCCATTGTCTGCTTATCGAGAAAGTGGGAGGAGCAGAAGCGCTCCTTCTGCTTTTCCTGTTCATTCCTGAGATAGAGATTATAAATTGAAAGATATGCGGCAAAGTCGCCGTTCTCGTTGTCTACGAGCATATGGTGGACTTCCCTTGCCTGGAGTTCCTTTCCCGGAGGCAGAACGAACGGTGTCTTCGTGGAGAGGAATGATACTGCAGTTATGACAGGCCCGAGGACTGTGGGATAGTTGATGACGGCTTCGACTATGACACGCGAGAGCCTCGGAAGGAGCGGGAACTTTATCATCATCTCTCCGATTGACGTGAGATGGAGGTTCTCTTTTATGGCTCCGATGTACTTGAGTGTCTCTATTGCGCTGAGGAGGGCTTCAGACTTGGGCTCAGTTATGAAGGGGAAGGATGTCGGGTTGTATATTCCGAGTTCGCACATCCTCAATACGACCTCGGCAAGGTCGGAGTGGAGAATCTCCTCCTCGTTGAAATCCCTCCGCCTCAGGTAATCCTCCTCGCTGTAGAGCCTGTAGCAGACACCGCTCTGGGTTCTTCCCGCTCTTCCCTTTCTCTGGTCTGCAGAGGAGCGTGAAATGAGAGTGGGAATAAGGGAGGAGGTGAAATTCTTCTGGTTATAGAAGTTGGTTTTCGCCCAGCCGGAGTCTATGACTGTCCTTATGCCGTCGATTGTCAGCGACGTCTCTGCGACGTTGGTTGCAGCTACGACCTTCGTCTTTCCTTCTCCAGTCGGAATGAAGACCCTGTCCTGTTCCTCCTTCGAGAGCCTTCCGTACAATGGATAGATTTCGTAGTCATCCCTTTCGAGATGCATGTAGAGATTCTCTATGCATGTTTTTATCTCGGCTTCTCCGGGAAGGAAGATAAGTACGTCCCCTCCGTCCTCTCTTTCGTGGGCATCCTTCACCAGGGATGTTATCTCGCCGTAGAATTCATCTTCGTTCTCTTTCTCGAGTCTTGTCGGACGGTAGTAGACGGTAACGGGGTAGGGGTTACCGGTAATCGAGACTATCGGGGCATTAGAGAAGAAGCGGGAGAATGACGAGGTGTTGATTGTCGCACTCGAGATAATGACCCTGAGGTCCGGCCTCTGTGGTATGATTTCCTTCAAAAGGCCTAATATGAAGTCTATATTCAAGCTTCTCTCGTGGGCTTCATCGACCATTATAACAGAGTAGCGGGAGAGCAGGGGGTCGGCCTTTACCTCCTGGAGGATTATGCCGTCAGTCATGATCTTGATGCGTGTCGTACTGTCTGTAGTGTCGTGAAAGCGCATCGTGTAGCCGCAGAAGGCACCTGTGTCTCCAATCTGCTTTCTTATGAACTCCGAGACGCTCACAGCCGCAATACGCCTCGGCTGGGTTATACCTATAATCC
>CAVJJV010000033.1:0-546 GCA_963650055.1 Comamonas kerstersii
AAGCAACAAAACTACAACATCTTGGGGGTAGCTGTTGCATTCGGGTTTCTTTCTGATACGAATGTATAATAAAACAGCCGGAATAATTCAATTTACCCCTTTTCTTAATCGGATTCATGTAAGAGAATGGACAAAGGATGTTACAGAATACCGATGTTTTCACAAACAGCGTGAATATGGAGCTCAAGAATCACGGGACGGAAGCCTTTCCGTGTGCAGGTTACGAGGAATTCTATTCCCCCTCCGGATATGAACTCCCGTGGCACTGGCACAGTGAGATGGAGCTCATCTACATAAAGAAGGGAAGGCTCGACCTCCAGGTGGAGAGCAGCCTTCTGCATCTCGAGAAGGGAAGCCTGACGTTTCTCAACTCGAATATCCTCCATGCGGCAAAAGGCGACGGCGTTCTCCAGTCTTTCGTCTTCTCGCCGCTTCTTGTAACGGGGACGGATACATCAGCTTTTGCAGTGAAATATGTAACTCCCCTTGAAAAGAGTTCTTCTCTTCCTTGCTTTGTCATCTCAAAGCCTTCCAGAGAGCTCCTGA
>CAVJJV010000033.1:556-23860 GCA_963650055.1 Comamonas kerstersii
CTCCTGAGGGACTTCAAAGAGGCCTTTGATGCTCTCCGGGACGATACGCCCGGCTTTGAATTTCAAGTGAGAAATATTCTTTCGAGGGTGCTCTTCTCCATATACAGTGAAAACGAGAAGAAAATCATGGAAAACCAGGGGGAGAGAGATAAGGACTCGGTAAGGCTGGGGGCGATGCTGAGCTATATCTACAACAACTACAGTGAAGATATTACGCTTGGCGACCTCGCCGCTGTGGCAGGGGTGAGCGGAAGAGAGGTCCTGCGGTGTTTCGACCGCATGATAGGCCAGTCTCCCATCCAGTACATCATCAGATACAGGCTTCACAGGAGTGTGAATATGATGGCCGTGGAAAGGGAGAAATCACTTTCAGAGATTGCATCCGGGTGCGGGTTTGTCTCGTCGTCATACTATACGAAGAAGTTCAGGGAGGTATACGGAGTCACTCCGAAGGCCTACAGGGATAAAATAGGAAAGACTCAAAAGCAGTTATGAACAGGGAAATTGAAAAACTCGAGATAAAGGTGAGTTACCTCGAAGAGGAGAATGCCGTCCTCAATGAAACAGTTATCGCACTGGACAGGAAACTAGGGGTCCTTATGGCCCAGGTCGAGGAGATCAAGAAGAAGGTCCTCCTTCTTATGGATAACAACGGAGAGGAGAGGGAGAGCAGGCGTCCTCCCCACTATTGATTACTCCCCGGGCTCCATCTTTATGACCTTACCGACATTCCAGAGGGTTGCAGCCTTCTGAAGGGCCGGCTTTTTGTCCATTTCGGTTTTATATTCGACCTCCACTGTGTGGCAGCCGCAGTCGAAACATGTTATATAGAGGCACCAGTCGTTTTCATACTCCACTCCTGCGGGGCCGCCGCAGCGTGGGCAGTCGAGAATCATGATATCATCAATATCGTTCATTTTTTCCTCCATATGGAAATGCCGTGGAATACAACTTCTTCCTCCCCGTTTCCGTTCCGTCTCAGGATGGAGGTGAAGAATTCGTCTTCTTCTGTATTTTTTCTTCTTGTAACGGCGTAGAGATCATCTTCAAAGTGGCACTGTTTCTTCCATTCCACGTCGAAGAATGACGGACGGTAGCCATCGAGCCATTCAGGTGGGAATGAAGACATCATCCAGTTTATGTAGCTGAGATTGTTCACGTGTCTGTTGTAGTCGTAGTCATAGTAGTCGATGTGGATCTTCTCTTCCCCGAAGGTCTCACCCTCATAATCGGAAGAAGAGGGGAAGCGCGGGAAATCGGGATTGAAAAGGAGGCTCTTGTCCCTCACTTCCGGAAGTCTCGGCTCTATGTATGAAGGCCTCTCGGGTCTCATTCTCTTCATATCCATCACAATCCAGAGGCACTGGGAGTTGAAAAGGAGTTCCCCGTTTTTATTGAATGCCCTGACAGTGCGGGGACAGTAGAGCTTGAACCCGTTCTGACACCAGGTTTCCACTCTGTATTCGTCCATCCACCCGGCGTAGGAGTGAATATCCATACGGGTACGGAGAATCATCCATGTTCTTCCTTCCCTGTCGAGCATATCCTTGAGGCCCGCTCCTTTGAGTGCTGCATGCACTCCTCCCTCTTCCTGCGAAAGTCCGAAATACTTTATTGGTTTGACGACGTATTGATTATCTGTATCGGTACTCATGAAGTACCCCGTGTCGTGTCCTATGTTTTTCTCATCTATCTCAAGCATCGTCTTTGTCTCTTCTGTAGAAGCGGAGGACGGAGCGGCCGTATTTTCTCTCGTCTATGAGAGAAAAACCGTCTATCCTCTCCGGCCAGAGGGATCTTTCCTCTACCGGGTAGTGGATAATGAAGAGCCCCCTCTCCTTGATTATCCCGGCCTCTGCCGCACTTTCCAGGAGTTTTACCTTCCCCTCCATATTGAACGGAGGGTCTGCATATACTATATCGTACCTTGTGGGAGTGGAGAGGATGTAGCGGTAGGCATCTGTGATGAAGAGCTTCTTGTTCTCCTCGACAAACGAGAGGTTCTTCTCGATTGTAGCCTTCTTCCCCCTGTCCATCTCTACAAGGTGGATGGGGTCAGCTCCCCTTGATGCCGCCTCGATGGCGACACATCCGGAGCCTGAGAAGAGATCGAGGAAAGAGCACCCCGTCAAATCGCCGAGTATTGAAAAGAGCGACTCACGCATCCTGTCCATGGCGGGACGTATGACTCCCGGGGGACATACGATATTCCGTCTTACGTATTTTCCACCTGTAATACGCATCTTACTCCTCCGGGAGCAGATCGAGGGAGGAGGCTATTTTCGACATGCCCGCTATAGTGAGTTCTATGAGCTCTTCTCTCGTTGTTCCGAGCATCTCTGCCCCCTTATCGATTATCTCTCTGTTGACGCCGGCGGCAAAACCTTTACTCGTCCACTTCTTCTTGACGGATTTCACGCTGATTCCCTTCATCTTCTCCGGTCTCATCAGGGCCGTAGCATTCACCAGACCTGTAAGCTCGTCTATGGCAAATAGGAATTTCTCCATTGTCTTTTCGGGCTTCACGTCCGTACATATCGACCAGCCGTGTGAACATACGGCATGGATGAAGTCATCGTCAGCCCCTATTTCAGCGAGGAGCAGGGGAGCTTTCTTACAGTGCTGAGAGGGATACATCTCCCAGTCTATATCGTGCAGGAGGCCCACGAGTCCCCAGTATTCCGGATCCTCTCCGTACTTCAATGCACCTTCCTTCATGACAGCTTCAACGGAGAGTGCATGGTGCCAGAGACTCCCGCTTTTGTTGTATTTATGCCACAGTTCCACTGCGTCTTCACGTGTAAACATTTTTGCCTCCATGAGATTTTATTTGTTTAGAGCTCTCTTTTCAATGCCTCTCTGAGCCCGCTGTCTGCTCCTGAAATCAAACCGGGATCATCAGAGAGAATCTTCTCTGCCGCCGTCTTCGCGCGGGAGACAAGAAGTGTGTCCTCGGTAATAGAAGCGAATCTGAGCTTCAGAAATCCCGACTGCCGGGAACCTGCTATCTCGCCCGGGCCTCTGATCAGGAGATCCTTCTCGGCTATCACAAAGCCGTCGTTCGTCTCCTTCATCACATTAAGCCTCTCTCCGGCATCCTGGCTGAGAGAGCTTTCGAAGACAAGGAAGCAGTATGACTGGAGGGAGGAACGTCCGACTCTTCCCCTGAGCTGATGGAGAGCCGCCAGCCCGAATCTGTCTGCATGCTCTATCACCATGCATGTGGCGTTCGGGATGTCTATTCCGACTTCGACGACGCTCGTCGCCACAAGATATGATATCTTGCGGTTCTTGAAGTCTTCGAGAATCTTCATCTTCTCCTCTTCCGGGAGCCTCGAGTGTATGAATGCAGAGGGTACCGAGGGATATTTCTCCTGAAGGAAAGAGTACATGGTCATTACGTCCCTGAGGTCGCTCTCCCCTTCGTCGTCAATACGCGGATAGACGAAGTAGGCCTGGTGTCCGCGCTGGAACTCGACGGCTACGGCTGCATACATCTTGTCCCTGCTCGAGGGTCCTACCGTGTATGTGATTATCTTCTTTCTGCCTGCAGGCATCGTCTTTATTGTAGATATGTTCATGTCTGCAAAGAGGGTGAGGGCAAGGGTGCGGGGGATGGGGGTTGCCGTCATGCTCAGCATATGGGGCTCCTTTCCCTTTGTCTTGAGCGCCTCCCTCTGTCCGACTCCGAAGCGGTGCTGCTCGTCTATGATTACGTACTCGAGGTTCCTGAATGCAATATCGGAGGAGAAGAGAGCGTGGGTTCCTATTGCAAGGTCCACTTCTCCCTTTTTAAGTGCCTCCAGGGCAGTCTTTCTGCTCTTTCCCTTCACATCTCCCGTGATGAACGAGATTCTTATTCCGAGGGGGGAGAGAAGAGAATAGGCATTTTCTGCATGCTGACGCGCAAGGAGTTCCGTCGGGGCCATGAATGCCACCTGTCCTCCCGATGCTATTATGTAGAGGCTGCTAAGCCATGCAACGAGGGTCTTTCCGCTTCCGACATCCCCCTGGAGGAGTCTCGACATCGGCTTTTTCTGCGAGAGGTCGCTTCTTATCTCCTCAAGAACATGTTCCTGGTCTTCGGTCAGCTTGAAGGGGAGGGCCTCGAGAAGTCTCTTCTCCAGGACGGTGGGCCTTGTCCGTATGAAGGTATGTGACGGCTTTTCCCTCAGGACCTTTATCTCCATCAGGAGAAGCTCTGTGAAGGCGAGTGTCTCCCTTGCCTTATTGAGGGTCTTCTCGTCATGGGGGAAGTGTATTTCCATGAGGGCCTTCTCCCGCGGGTATAAGCCGTACTCCTCTCTGAGAGTTGCGGGAAGAACCTCTTCTATCGGGGAGAGAAAGGGAAGTGCGAGTGATACGGCGGAGCGGTAATCCTTCTGCTTGAGAGTGCCGGAGAGAGGGTAGAGCGGGAGGATTCTCCCGAGTCCGCTCTCCTGCTTTGTCTTCTTTACATCGAATGATGCGCTCTGGTATGTTCCATAGAGTTTTTTAACGGTACCGTTGAGGTACCATCCGCTTCCCGTGTAGAGCATCTTTTCAAGGTAATCACGGTTGAAGCATAGAAGATCCACTTTTGTCCCGTTGTCATCCTCTGCGGTAATCTTCACCGTTCTTCCGTTTTTTGATGAAAATGCCGAGTGTGAGAGTATCGTTATATGGCAGTTGACTGAAGGGTCGTCCTCCGTTATGTCCCTTATCGCTCTCTCCTCCCTCCTGTCGTCGTATGCGCGGGGCGCATAGAGCACGAGATCCCGGAGGGTATATATACCGCTCTTCTGGAACTCTTCGGCTTTCTTCTTTCCTATGTTGGGAAGTACTGTGAGGGGGAGGTTTTCATTCATGGCCTAGAAGGGGATTCTCAATACAAGATTGCTGAGCCATCCAACAAGGTACTGTGTCATGAAGTAGAATACGATGACGAGTACAAGAGAGATGATGCATACCGCCCTGTCGCTGAGGCGGCGTCTTCCGGCCATCTGGGAGACGAAGTTCGTAACGGGGTCCGCCGCGCGGCCGACAGCCGAGTAGGCGTATGAAGCGGCGCCGCGTGAGAATGCTGCAATCGTACGGAAGACGAGGGCGAAGAAGAGTACCCAGAAATAGACGCTGAGGCCGTATGACCAGAGTGCAGTGAGGAAGAAGTAGAGCACGCTGGCGAGAGTGAGCGTTCCGGTGACTCCATAGTACTGGAATATGCCTTCGAATACATAGATTACACCCACAGCGAAAATCGGGGAGAAATCGAGGCTTCCTATGGTTGATTTACTTCCCTTGAAGAGTCCCAGATACGGGTCTACGAGTCTTCCCATCCAGTATACGAAGTTATTCCGTCCCGGACATCTGACAAACCAGGAGAGGATTATCCTGATCCATATGAGAATCGAGTATGCATTGAGAACCCTTGCAAGAAAGAGTGATATTCTCATCAATATGTCGTTATAAAGCATTCAAAGAAGCCTCCTGAAGTAAAGTTAATTAACCCAGACCTTTAAGACAACATCCAGAGATGTAAGAGATGTGTAGAGATTGTGTGAATATTCGACACATTCCGTTCCCCTGAGCTGGAGCTCTTCTCCTTCTATTCCCTCGACGGAGAGCAGCACCTGGGTCTTTCCTTCGTTTTCCGTCATTACCTTTCTCAGCTCCTCAAGTCCCTCCTTTGTCAGCGGGGCGTCCTTCTTGAGTTTAATATGGACTCTGTTGACGGCTATCGGCTTGAGGTCCATGGGCGATACGATATCATTGATGATGAATGAAATCTTTCCGTCCTTCCTGTCGAACCGGCCCTTGAAGCCGTAGATGCCGTCCGCCTCTATTCTTCCGGCAAGAGTCTCGTAGGATTTGGAGAATATGACGGCTTCCGTGTCTCCCGTATCCGTCTGGATGGTCAGGAATGCAAGCTTGCTGCCGTTGCCTTTCTTGGCCATTACGGTACGAAGTGCAATCACCTGCCCGATAAGCTGGGTGTCGGAGCCGAAGGGAATGGTGTCGGGATCGGAGAGGTCGAGGATGACACACGTCTCGATTTCCTTACGGTAGGTGTCGAGGGGATGGCCGGAGATATAGAAGCCGAGAAGGTCTTTCTCCATCTTCAGCTTCTCCATGTACTGGAAGGGAGGAACATCCTTCATCTCGAAGGTGTTCATCACGCTTTCCTCCTCTCCGAAGAGGGAGAGCTGTCCGAATGCCGACTGGCTCTTCTGGGCCTTGTCGAACTTCAGCGCATCCTCGAGGTTGGCAAGAAGCACCGCCCTGTCGACTCCGAGTTCGTCGAAGCACCCTGTCTTGATGAGACACTCGAGAAGCCTCGAGTTGAGTGTGTTCTCGCCCTGCCTCGAGAGGAAGTCCATGAAAGACTTGTATGGTCCGTTCTTCCTTCTCTCGCTAATGATTGAATCGACTATGTTGGCTCCTACGTTCTTTATGGCTGCCAGACCGTATATGATGTCGCCGTTGTCGACTGAGAACTGTGTCTCGGAGCGGTTGATTGAAGGAGGTACCACCTTTATGCCGTACTTGGGGGCAAGATTCAGGTACTCCTTGAACTTGTCCGGGCTGTTCATTTCGTTTGTAAGGTTGGCGGCAAGGAACTCCGTGTTGTAGTTGGCCTTCAGGAATGCAGTCTGGTAGGCGATTATCGAGTAGGCAACAGCATGGGACTTGTTGAAACCGTAGCCGGCAAAAGGTTTGAGGTATTCGAATATCTCGATTGCATGCTCCCGTGTGTGTCCCTTGGCTTCAGCTTTGGCTATGAACTTCGTAAGCTCCTTCTCGAGCGCCTCGACCTTCTTCTTACCCATGATACGCCTCAGGATATCTGCCTCACCGAGGGAGTAGCCTGCAATGATCTGGGCAGTCTGCATGACCTGCTCCTGATAGACTATGACGCCGTAGGTTGTCTTCAATATGGGCTCGAGGGCGGGGTCTGCATAGGTAATGGGTGTTATTCCGAGCTTCGAGTTTATGTATTTATCGATGAACTGCATGGGGCCCGGACGGTAGAGTGCGTTCAGGGCCACGAGATCTTCTATCGAGTTGGGTTTTGCCCTCTTCAGAATCTCCTGCATACCCGATGATTCGAACTGGAAGACGTATGCACTGTCGCCGCGGCAGAGCATGTCGAAGGTATTCTTGTCGGATGTCGAGATCCGGCTGAGCTCGAAGTCCGGCTCTCTCTTATGGATGAGGTCCACGGCATGTTTTAAAAGTGTCAATGTCTTGAGACCGAGGAAGTCCATCTTGACAAGTCCGCACTCCTCGATCTGGAGCATCGTGTACTGGCTTGCAAGTCCTCCCGTCGACTGGTCGGGAACGCAGAGAGGGACGTATCTGTCCAGCGGCTCGCGTCCTATGACGACACCTGCCGCATGAAGGGAAGTGTGTCTGTTGAGGCCGTCGAGTCTGATTGCCGTGTCGAAGAGCTCTTCATATACTCCGCCTCTGTCCCTGATCTCCTGGAGTTTTGGTTCGGCCTTGAGGGCGTCCGTGACATGGATGTGCTTGATTCCCGGTATCTCATCGGGAACGAGGGCGGTTATTCTGTTGGACTCGTCGAACGGGATGTCGAGGACACGGGCCACGTCCTTCAAAACAGCCTTTGGCTTGAGGGTTCCGAATGTGACAATCTGACCGACGGAATCGTGTCCGTAGTGCTCTGTTACATAGTCGATGACCTCCCCGCGGCGCTCGAAGCAGAAGTCTACGTCGAAGTCCGGAAGTGATACTCTTTCAGGGTTCAGGAATCTCTCGAAGAGAAGATTGTACTGTATGGGGTCGACGTCGGTTATCTCGGTTGTGTATGCAACGATGCTTCCAGCTCCCGATCCTCTTCCCGGTCCTACTGGGATATCGTGGACCTTGGCCCAGTGGATGTAGTCTCTGACAATCAGGAAGTATGCAGGGAAGTCCATCTTTATGATGATGTCGAGTTCGTGCTGGAGCCTCTCTTTCAGCTTCTCCAGCTCTTCGCCCTCCGCATCGGGATATCTTTTCTTCAATCCCTCGTAGGAGAGCGCCGTCAGGTACTCCGCATCATCCTTGTACTGGGGCGGAATCTGGCACTTGGGAAGAATGGGGCCGGGGAAATTAATCTTGAGGTGGCATCTTTCAGCAACCTTTGCCGTGTTCTCCACTGCCTCCGGGCACCACGAGAAGAGAGCCTCCATCTCTTCGGGTGTTCTGAAGTAGAATTCACCGGGTTTGTATGAGAGTCTGTTCTTGTCGTTCTTCTTCGCCTGGGTACCTATACATATGAGGGTGTCGTGGGCGTTCGAGTCGTCCTTCTCTATGTAGTGTATATCGTTTGTACATACAAGAGGAACGTCCATCTCCCTTGCCAGCTTCGGAAGTACATCCAGGACAATTCTGTCCTCGTCCAGCCCGTGGTTCTGGAGTTCGAGATAGTATCTGTCGCCGAAGAGGTTCTTGAACCAGGCGATTCTCTCCTTTGCCCCCTCGATGTTGTTGGCGATGATCAGGCGGGGAATCTCGCCGGCAAGACAGGCGGAGAGACAGATGAGGTCCTCGCTGTGTGCCTTGAGAGACTCGTCGTCTATACGCGGGCGGTAGTAGTAGCCTTCCTTCCAGGCGATGCTGTTGAGCTCCATGAGGTTGTGGTAGCCCTTGTCAGACATGGCGATGAGAATCAGGTGGTAGTACTTGCTTGTCGGGTCCTTTACATGCCTGTCATGCGTGTAGTAGAACTCGCAGCCTACAAGCGGATTGATGTCATTGGCCAGACATTCCTTGTAGAACGTTACGGCTCCGTACATGTTTCCGTGGTCCGTGATGGCGAGAGCCTTCATCCCGACTTCCTTGCATTTTGCTATGTATCTGGGGATGGAGGCTGCGCCGTCGAGGAGAGAGAAGTCTGTATGGTTATGTAGATGTACGAAATTACTCAAATTCTTCTTCCTTAATTAGCTGTGTCGAATGCTGCAGGTGCGAGTATCTTTGTGTTTATATTGTTCACCAGATCCTCGAGGATATAGTTCAGTCTCGATTTCTGCAGCTTCGTTATATTGGGTGTAACGGAGTTGATGAATGTGTATGCTATCTGGAGGAACTGACTGAACTCCTGCCCTCCGAGAGGAAAATGCAGCTGCATGAGGATGTTGTCCAGATCCTTGGAGTAGACGATGCCCTGCATGGGGAATGTCACTGCAAGATGGGGGTTGGTGAGATTATCCTGCCCGCCTCCTGCCGTGAATGATACGGCGACCGTGTCTTCAACATCGTCGATGTAGGAACCCTCCTCCCTGAAGTACGAGTAGACATAGGAGGCAAGTGAAATCCTGACTCTTGTTATGAGGGCTCTCGGGGGGAGGATTATCTGGCCGCTCTTCATGACGTTCACAAGCTGTGAAACAGGTGTCCATTTCGACTTGATGACCTTCTTCCTGAGTGATTTTATCTCCACATTGGCTCCCAGTGTAATCAGTGTCCCTGGAATCGAGGAGAGGGGGGAGGATGTCGCAATCGCCCCTCCGAGTGTCACTCTGTCCGTGAGGAGCGGACTTCCGACAGCCTCTATGTTCTCCATCAATATACTGGGTATGGTGTTTCTGTATGTTCTGAGTATTCCGTTTATGGAGACCATCGAGCCGATCTCTATCATCCTGTCGTTGCGGGACATCTTCCTGAGATCTTCAATTCTGCTGAGATAGAGAATTTCGGGATTGGTCTCGCGGGAGGGATAACTCTTCTCCCTGCTCATGAGAGCCGTTCCCCCCGCCCATATCCTGGCATTGGGGTAGCGCAGTGCCGTCTGGCTGTATTCAGAGAGGTTCTGCGGTTCATGTATTGACGGGGAGTTAAGACCTTCGTACATTTCTCTTCCTCCTTATTTCGACAGCCTTCATTATTATTGCAACCTCATCGCTGCTCTCGATGCATGCACACCGCACTGCACTGAGTGTTCTCTTTATCTCATCCGGGCGTGTCTCTCCCGAGAGTATTATCGACTGATAGAGAAGGGAACGGGAGGCATAGCAGTCCTGACATGGCTCCGCACCTACAATCTCATAGGCCTTCTGGATATCTTTCATGTCCCTCGTCCTCTGGAACTGGTCGAAGGTTACAATCGACTTGTCCCTGATTTCGAATGCAGGGACCATGCATGCAAGTTCCGCCCTGCCGTCGATGAGGACGGTGCACAGTCCGCACATCTTTCCCCTGCAGTGAGAGGAGAGACTCTGGGTGTCGAGATCCTCCTGGAGTATGAGGGACAACGGTTTATTTGAATTGAGGGAGAGGGTCAAAGCCTTCCCGTCGACAGTGCATTCTATCTTCATCTGTCCTGACCTCCCTGCAGTATGGCATCGATTCTCTTCGCCGTCAGAGGTGCTTCTATTGTACCCCTTGCTCCCATGGCCTGCCAGAGAGAAGCTGTGTAGGCGGCTGTAACGAGGAATCTTGTCGTGTTTTCAAGAGAAGAGTAGACATTGGTGTCTTTTCTGCTGCTGGAGAACTTTACATTGACTACGAAATCATCACTGAGCTCCGCCCCGAGGGATGAGAGCGTCTCGGTTGCCACAGCCTTGATCCGCTTCACGGCTCCTCTTGTGTATGGGAGGGCTAGCGAGACATCGAGCCATAGCTCTCGGGCTACCGGCACGAGCGATACTTTCGGTATTCTTATTTCACATACTGCGGCGCCTCCACCCGAAGCTTCGAATTCACACGGCAGTGAGAGGTTCTGGGCATTGAACTTAAGCTCCACCGGACTATCGTCCACAATCAGGGAGGAGAATTTATTTGCAGCCTTCATGAGCTGGGAGAGGAATATCGTCTGGTATGAGGAGAGGACATCGGGGCCGCTGTCACAGCCTTTGAGATTGTTCTCCGAGAATGTGACTGCAAGAGACGACGCAAGACTGTTGGACGCAAAGAACTGTGATATCATATCCTTGAGCATCTTGTCCTGTGTAATCGAGGAGGGGACGGCTCCGCTTATCATGATGTTCTTTCTCGGAGTGTAGGAGATGCGGGCCTGGAACTGGTTCTCCCTGGCAGCCGTTGTCGACATACCCGACATGGAGAGCCCTGACGAGAGCCCTATTCCGTAGAGGTAGCCGCGTAGTCCGAAGTCACCTCTGTTGAGTAATCCGGCAGACCACTTTCTCTCGTAATCGGAGTCTGCTGCGACATTCTTTATTCTTTCACTGAGGTCCGTGAGGTCATGCTTCGGCATCCATTGTGTAAAACGTGTGTTGTCTCCCGATGTCTTGAGGTAGTGCTTCACGGGTGTCAGGTCGGCCTTCTCTGCAAGCCGTGTGCTGTGTACGGCGAGGAAAGACTGTACTGCAGACTGGAGACATGCTCCTCCGAAGAGGGTTGGAATGGATGGAGAGGAGACGCTTTTAACCTCAGCCTTGAAGGATTCGAGGTCGTAGCGCGGAGGCAGTCCCGCCATGATTATGCGCTGTACCTCCTCGCCTCCGAGGGCATATGCACCGCCGTCAAGGGTGACGGAAATCTCCTCGTGTCTCGGCTTATTGTCTTCGTCGAGCCATGTCACTGCCGTGAAATCGAGTCCGGGTTTACGGCCCATGCTCTCCATGATCATTTCGGAGGGAAGTTTCGTCTTTATGGCGGCAAGTGCGGTGAAAGCACCGTAGAGTGCGGGTGTGAGGAGAAACTCGTCATAGTGGCTGAGGTACTTCTCGCTGTGCAGGGTGACACAATCACTCTCCGTGAGAGTTGATGAAGCTATTGTTTTTCTTACAAGCTCGGACCACTGTGCCGGGCACTGGGTGTGGACGGAGCCGTTGGCTTCGGTCCATGTCAATACGCTGTAGCGTACATATTTCTTTATCTCGCTGGGAGATACCTTTAAATTCGTTTCGACTTTCCTCTCTCCGGCTTTCTCCTTGTCGATTTCGTCCTCGTCTTCAAGCCCCCAGGAGAAGGTGAGAGGATCAGGAAGCGGCTGCGGGGCAGTGTCGTTTTCATCGGCTTTGGATGTCTTCACCTTCACCTTGTCCAGTGCAAGCTCCGTACTCTCGTAGTCCGGCCCGAAGAGCACAAGAAGAGGCTGTCCTTTATATGCTACGTAACCGTCGGCAAGAAGGGGTATCTTTGTTCCCATGATGTCAACCGCATTTTCGCCGGTGATATCCTCTGCCGTGATGACGAGAAATCTTGAATCAAGCTGCGGAAGTTCGAAGCCGTCAAGTTTGACGCCCCCTTCGGCAGCTCTGAGAAGTTTGCCGCACCGCATATTATATCTAGAGAAATTCTTGCGTTCTGCCATAGAATAAAGATAACACTTCTTGAGTCGTTAACACAATAAAAGAAATAAGGAGCTGTGAAAATGAAAGATGATAAGGACCCGGCTGGAACGTTTATGGAGAGAGTCTCTTCTTCTCTTCAAAGGGGGATGTCTTCAAGAGCCCGGGAGTATCTCTCCGGAGCAGTTGAATTTTCCCCGGACGGGATGGCCCGCATAGATATGATGCTTCTCTATGTGGCTGCAGCGCTCCTGGGGGAGGATGAGGAAAGAGACACGGAGAGCATGTTCTCTCTTCTTCTATTCCTTCTCTTTCCGTCCCTCTCCTTTACGGATGATGAGGCTGCTCTTCTGGGCTTTCTCTCCTCCGAGTACGACGAGACGACACATCCATACGACTTTGTCGATTTCGCCATCGGGGACGATATAAACCTGCCGTCGGCGCTCGGAGGCCTGATAGAGAAGGGATTTGTCCTTCTGGACGAAGAGGATATCATCCTCATGAGGGATTATCTTTATCTCAGTGACGAATAATGTGAATATTCAGTCATGACGTACGGTTAATCTCTTCTTTTTGTGCTATACTCTATCCATATGGATATCAGAGAAGAGATGAAGAGCCTCACCGAGAGGCTTACGGTATATCAGGACAGCTATTACAAAAGCGGAGTCTCCCTTGTTCCGGACAGTGAATACGACAGACTGTCGGACAGACTGTCGGAGCTCGAGGCGGAGTACCCCGAGTACGCATCTCCAGTCTCTCCTACAAAGCGTGTAGGCTCGGACCTGACGAATGATTTTCCCGAATTCCAGCATACAATCCCCGTTCTCTCCCTCGATAAGGCATACTCGAAGGACGAGGTTCTCTCTTTCTTCTCCCGTTCCATAGAGAAGAAGGGAGGAGCACTCAGTTTTGCCGCCGAGGAGAAGATAGACGGTATCTCGATGGTACTCTACTACGAGGACGGGATTCTCACCCATGCAGTAACAAGAGGTAACGGAAGTGTGGGAAACGATGTCACGGCAAACATAATGACGATAAAGTCTGTTCCTCTCCAGCTGGCGGAGAGAATAGATCTGGCCGTGAGGGGCGAAGTATATCTCCCGAAGGCCGAATTCGAGCGTGTCAACGCAACGCTCCCCGAGGGTGAGAGAGCTGCAAACCCCCGTAATCTTGCCGCCGGGACAGTCAGAAGACAGAAGTCGAGCGAGGCGGGGCGCATCCCACTCGATATGTACTGCTACGAAGGCTTCTGGAGCAACGAAAAAGAGACTCCGGTCGACCATCTCCACATATTGAAGAAGCTCAAGGACCTCGGCTTCAGAATCAACCCCGACTTTGCTTATATTGCGGCGACGAAGAAGGAAGCCGAAGATGCCCTCAAAAATGCGGGGCTCGAGGGGGAGGCGTACAGTTTCGACTCCCTTTCCGACTACATAGCCTCCATGACGGAGAAGAGGCCGGGACTCGACCATGAGATAGACGGTCTTGTCTTCAAGATAAACGAGCTTGAGGTGCGTAAGGAATTCGGATATACAATCCATCACCCGAGGTGGGCGATAGCCTATAAGTTCGAGTCTCCCCACTCCGAGTCGAAACTCCTTGCAGTTACCTGCCAGGTGGGACGCACGGGAAGAATAACCCCGGTAGCCGAAATAGAACCCGTCCATCTCGGAGGATCGACGATAAAGAGGGCTACACTCCACAATCAGGAGTACATAGACGAACTCGAACTCAGCATAGGTGACACCGTTTCAATTACAAAGAGAGGAGATGTCATTCCCGCCGTCGAGGAGGTCATAGAGAAGAACGAGGAGGGCAACACCACATACAGAATCCCCCTTGTCTGCCCCTGCTGCGGGACAGCTCTTGTAAAGAGGGGGGCTCACCTCTTCTGCCCCGATTACAACTGCCCCGACCAGGCTAAGGGACGCCTGTCCTTCTTCGCTTCCCGCGACCAGATGGATATAGAAACACTCGGTCCCAAGACCATCGAGATTTTCTACAACAACGGTATTCTCAAGGACATAGAGGATATATACAGTGCCGACTACACAAAGGCCGTGGGCCTTCCGGGGGTCGGGGAGAAGACGGTCAGGGCCGTCATGGAGAGCGTGGAGAAATCGAAGGAGCAGCCGTACAGGACGGTACTTGCATCTCTCGGAATCCCGGAAATAGGAAAGAAGGGAGCAGAGATTCTGATTTCGGGCGGATTCGACAACATAGACAAGATAATATCTGCGGCTCTCACGGAGAACACGGAAGCGTTCTCCTCCATAAAGGGAATGGGGGAGGAGACAGCCCAGAACATCATAAAAACGTTCAAGGACGAGAACTTCATGAAGATGGTCGAAGCCCTCAGAGGATACGGCCTCCATTTCTCGCTCGATATGGACAGAAAGGACGATGAGGAATTCGACAAGATTTTCGCCGGACAGGTGTGGTGTGTGACGGGCTCCTTCAAATCATTCAACCCCCGCTCCAAGGCCATGGAGGAAGTCGAGAAAAGGGGCGGACGCACTACAGGCACCGTTACAGGAAAGACCACCCATCTTCTTGCCGGTACGGGAGGCGGAAGCAAGAGAGCTGATGCCGTCAAGTACGGCGTGAGGATAGTCACGGAGGATGAATTTCTATCTCTTATCGGAAAAGGAGAGGAGAAAAAGGAGGAAGAACAGGGCTTTCTTTTCTGAAAAAATATGAAAAGAGAGTAGAAAAGAGGGGAGTGAATAATTATTCTTAGTAAAATTTTATTCTGGAGGAACAAATGAATAAGCTTGCTGTAGAACTCAATGATGCCCTGGCCGGCTCTGCCGCCGTTGATCTGCTTTCCAAAAGGGGAAAGGGTATTTATTTTCCCAAGGGGATTGTCGCACAGTCTGCGGAGGCCGGAGAGAAAGCCGGACGCTATAACGCAACTGTAGGCCTTGCCACACACAACGGCGAACCGTTCTGCCTGGAAGACATATATTCAGCTTTTGTACCCGGCACTCTCAAGAAGAAGGAAATCTTCTCCTATGCTCCGGGAGGCGGTGACAAGGAGCTGAGGGCCCTCTGGAAGGAGAGGATGATCGAGAAGAATCCTACTTTGAAGACAAAGCTCTTCAGCGGCTCCACTGTAACGGGAGGACTCACTCACTCTATCTCCCTTTTAGGCTTCATGTTCGTCGATGAAGGAGACGAGATAGTATGCCCCGATCTCTTCTGGGACAACTATGAGCTTATCTTTGAAAACTATGCAGGCGGAGTACTCAAGAAGTTCACAACCTTTGCCGGCGGAGGCTTCAACGTGGAAGGTATGAAGAAGGCCCTCCTGGAGACTGAGGGTAACACTGCACGCCTTATTCTGAACTTTCCGAACAACCCCACAGGATACTCCCCGACAAGGAAAGAGGCGGAGGAAATCGTCAGTGCTGTCGTCAGCGTCGCTGAAACGGGAAAGAAGATTCTCGTCATTCTCGACGATGCCTACTACGGACTCTTCTATGAGAACGAGACTGAGAAGGAGTCTCTCTTCTCGTTCTTCTGTGATGCACACGACAACATTCTCGCCGTCAAGGGTGATGCCGCGACAAAGGAGGAGATGGTCTGGGGCTTCAGAATCGGCTTTTTGACCTACGGAAGTAAATCTCTTACAAAGGCGGGGCTTGATGCACTCGAGAAGAAGACGCTCGGCGCGGTGAGATGCACGGTTTCGAACTGCGACAGACCGGGCCAGTCACTGCTTCTGCACGCAATGAGAGACGGAAAACATTACGAAGAAGATAAAAAAATCCTTTTTGACACGATGAATGAAAGGTACAATGTTATGAAGAATGCCGTCGAGAAGCATATTGCGAGCAGGGCCCTTACGCCCTATCCGTTCAATTCCGGCTACTTCATGGCTTTCGATACCAACGGGCATGATGCCGAGGCTCTCAGACTCCACCTCCTGGATGATTATGGAATCGGAGCCATCAACATAATGGGAAGGACACTGCGTCTGGCCTACTGCTCCGTTGAGAAGGAGAAGATAGAGGACCTGGTGGACCAGGTATACAAGGGAGCTGAGGAGCTGTGGAATTAGATACCAAGCTTTATCTGGTAGATGACGACGGAAACAAATTCATGGGAATCGGGGTACTGTGGCTTCTTGAGAACATCGGCAGCGAACAGTCCCTGAGAAAAGCCAGCATGAAGATGAATCTGTCCTATTCCAAAGCTTTCAATATGCTCAGGACTCTCGAGAAGGAGGTAGGACACCCCTTTGTCGAGAGGAAGAAGGGCGGGGCGAACAGAGAAGGCGTCGTCCTTACTGATTTCGCCCGTAAGTACATGGCACTCTACAGGGATTTCCAGGAGAGAGCCAAGAAGGCCGCAGCGGTCGAATACGAAAAATACAGAGAGGAACTTACACAGCTTTTAAAGGAGGTTGGTGATGACAGAACATGATTTCAAAATCGAGACGATAGGAGTTGCAAAAATCGATTCTCCTATCCAGATGTCTGCAAGAGCCGGTGACGGACTTGCCGATTATGTAGAGGACAGTGATAAGATCTATCTCGATATAGATCATAATCCGGAGAAGAAGGGCGAAGAGGAGCTGGATCTCCTGGAGCTTGCAGGTCCGAGGAAGAAGATATACTTCAACCCCAACCGTGTTCATGCCGCCATCTGTACATGCGGCGGAATCTGTCCGGGACTGAACAATGTCATAAGAAGTGTAGTCAGATGTTTCTGGTACCGTTATGGTGTCAGGAGGATTTCGGGTATTCCATTCGGATATCTGGGACTTCTGGCAGATTCCCCCTGGCCGATGATCGAGCTCAATCCCGATGTCGTGGATGAAATCCAGGAGAAGGGAGGCACCATCCTCGGTTCGGCAAGAGGCGGCGGAAAGGAAGTCGAGCAGATTGTCGATACCCTCGAGCGTGAGAATATAAACATACTCATCACAATCGGCGGAGACGGAACACTCAAGGGAGCAGCTGCGATAGCAGAGGAAATCAAGAAGAGGAATCTCAAGATTTCAGTTGTCGGAGTTCCGAAGACCATCGACAATGATCTCTCGTTCATCGATACATCCTTCGGCTGTGATACAGCCGTTGCATCGGCTGTTCCTGCCGTAAGAGGCGCACATGTCGAGGCAAAGAGTGCATACAACGGCATAGGTCTGGTGAAGGTCATGGGAAGGGAATCGGGCTTCATAGCAGCCAACACATCCCTTGCACAGAGCGATGTCAACTTCTGTCTTATTCCGGAGAATCCGTTCGATCTCGACGGTGACAACGGACTCTTGAAGCACCTCAAGAAGAGAATGCTCGACAGAGGACATGCAGTCATCCTCGTGGCCGAGGGTGCGGGAACGGATCTTCTTCCCCCCACAGGCGAGAAGGATGCCGGCGGCAACCTTATCTATCAGGATATAGGAGTATTCCTCAAGAAGAAGATAAAGGAGTATTTCAAAGAGGAGGGTATCCCGGTATCGATAAAGTATATCGATCCGTCGTACATCATCCGCAGTACTCCTGCAAACAGCTATGACTCGATCTACTGCGCCCGCCTAGGTGCACATGCCGTACATGCGGCAATGGCCGGAAAGACCATGTGCATAGCATCTTCCGTCAACAACCGCTTCGTCTATATACCGATCAAGGCGGTAGTTGCAAAGCGCAACCACGTCAATACCGAAGGTGCACTCTGGAGAGACGTTCTCGAGAACACACGTCAACCCAGCAGCATGAAGAACTGACAGGAGTCACAATGGGCAGGAAGAAAAATCTCGATTTAAAGCTTGTTGACAGGTATTTGGCTACAGCCAATCCTATTTTCGACTGCATCCCGATCAAGGCGACCTTCACCTTTTCCGAACTCGGAAAGACCGAGATGGAGGAACTGGCGGAGTTCGCCAATGTCGAGGACGGCAGAATAGAGAGATGGCTTCTTGTCCCAGACTGCATGCCTCTTGGAGCACTGGGACTGGCAGTCCAGAGGGCATTCGGCCTGACACCCTATGCCTTCTCCCCCTCCTTCCTGCTTACCCCGGAGGAGCAGGCCGGGCTTTTTCCCACCCTTGATGATGCTCTCAAGGCCTGCGGTTCCATATTCGACAATCCATATGACGGAGAGTATTCCAACGACCTTTTTGATGTAGCCGATGAATCGAGAATCTTCGTCCCGTCTTTTTCAGATTCGATGGTACTCCAGCCTCATGTCTCCTATAAGGATGCACAGAAGAGAATCAATGAAGAGATCGGGGATCTGCGGAAAGAGGGGCTGACACTCGAGGACGGCAGGCACGTCGATTTCAAGGATGCTCCGGGAAACCCGCATATACTCTACGAAAAGACAAAAGACAAGGAGTTCGACTGGAGCGACGAGCTCTGCAAGCACATCGAGATAAAGGACCTTCTGATTAAGCAGGGTACAACACGCCCTGATTTCAAGAAGCGTTTTGTCGGATATCGTAATACCGCTGCAGGCGGCAGGAAGAAGGGCCAGCCCTTCTGTTACAAAGTCCAGATGGTATCCTTTTTCGATACCGACCCGGCCTTCACCTTCGATATCGAGAGGCCGAGGGACGTATCGGAGCTCATCGACGGAGATTACCTCACCCTCGAAGATTACATGGAATCCATCCACTTCGTCTCACACTGTCTCTCTCTCGACTGCATTCTGAAGAAGGGATATAACCTCTACGGCTTCAACGAGGACACATACCACAGCTTCATAATGCTCCTTCACTCTCCCATGCGTGACTCCATCCTCTCGGATGCAGTGAGGAGCGGATGGAATGAGCCTACGATGGACCTCAAGAAGATATTCAGAAATCAGTAAAAGATGTTTGGGAGTTGTGTAACAATCGATATCAACCAAACCAAGTCTCTTTCCTATATCTCGTTTGCAGAGTTTGGGAGTTGTGTAACAATCGATATCCTCTGCTTCCTGGCAAACATGGATTTGATTCGGTTTTCCTAGCGATAGAAATTATCTTTTTTACAACATCTCTCATCTTTTCCCTGTTAGAATTAATCCAGTCGGCATAAAGAGAGGAAAAAGATGTCAGATTCATTTGATTACACAGTCGTCGAGGCTGCCGTGGAGAAGTGTGGGGCGAAAGAGTCGTCCATAATCGCCATCCTCCAGGCTGTCCAGGAACATTATCACTATCTGCCTCAGGAAATCTTTCACTACCTGGCGGATAAACTCCATATGAGTGAGGCACGTATCTATTCGGTTGCCACCTTCTATGAGAATTTCTCTCTCGAGAAGAAGGGTAAATATGTCATCAAATTCTGTGACGGCACGGCATGCCATGTCAGGGGCTCGATTCCTATTCTTGAAAGAGTGAGGTCGGAGCTTGGTGTAACCGAGCAGAAGAAGACGACCGATGACCAGCTCTTCACGATAGAGACTGTGTCATGTCTCGGAGCATGCGGTCTTGCACCTGTCATGACACTCAATGATGAGGTACATCCAGCCATGACGCCAGACAAGGCCATGGAGATTATCTACGGCCTGAAGGTAAAGGAGGGAAGCAGATGAGCGTACTCAAGACAAGAAAGGCACTCTCCAAGCTCAGGGAGGACCTCCGAAGCGGATATCAGAACCAGACGAGAAAGGTCATCGTATGCGGCGGTACGGGATGTGTAGCCGGGGGCTCGCTTAAGATTTACGAAGAGCTGAAGAAGCTCATGAGTGAGAACGGGTTATATGTCTCCGTTACTCTTGAGAAGGAACCTCACGACAATGAAGTCGGTCTCAAGAAGAGCGGCTGCCACGGTTTCTGCGAGATGGGTCCTCTTGTAAGAATAGAGCCGGAGGGCTGGCTCTATACCAAAGTCAAACTCGAGGACTGCCCCGAGATAGTCGAGAAGACGATAAAGAACAATGAGTGTGTAGAGCGTCTGAGCTACAGAATCAACGGTCAGGTCTACCGCAGACAGGAGGAGATTCCCTTCTACAGACAGCAGACGAGAGTCGTACTCGAGCATTGCGGGAGAATAGATGCAGACAGTATCTACGAGTACATTGCAATTGGTGGATACGAGGCATTCGAGAAGGCTCTCTTCGACATGAGTCAGGATGAGATAATATCTGAAATATCGACTTCAATTCTCCGCGGACGCGGGGGCGGAGGCTTCCCCACGGGAAAGAAGTGGGAGCAGGTGAAGAGAGCTCCGGGAGAGAAGAAATACGTTGTCTGCAACGGTGACGAGGGGGACCCTGGTGCCTTCATGGACAGATCAATCATGGAGGGAGACCCCCACAGGATGATTGAGGGCATGATGATTGCCGGTCGTGCCGTCGGCGCCGAGGAGGGATATATCTACGTCAGAGCCGAGTACCCGCTTGCAGTCAGAAGACTACAGAGGGCGCTCGAGCAGGCTGAGGAGATAGGGCTTCTTGGAGAGAACATACTCGGAAGCGGATTCAATTTCGATATCCACATTGCAAAGGGTGCAGGTGCTTTCGTATGCGGCGAGGGTTCCGCACTTACCGCCTCAATTGAAGGAAAGAGGGGATTTCCGCGTGTCAAACCACCCCGTACAACGGAGCACGGACTCTTCAATTCCCCAACTGTCCTCAACAATGTCGAGACATTTGCAACGGTGTCCCAGATAATCATGAAGGGAGCAGAGTGGTATCTGACGATAGGAACTGCAACCTCTCCCGGAACGAAGGCCTTCGCTCTCACGGGTAATATTACGAATACCGGACTTATAGAGGTTCCGATGGGAACGACACTCCGTAAGATCATTTATGATATCGGGGGAGGAATGAGAGGTGACGGAGAGTTCAAGGCAGTCCAGATCGGCGGACCCAGCGGGGCGTGCCTCACTAAGGACCAGCTTGATCTTCCCCTGGACTTTGACAATCTAAAGAAAATCGGTGCCATGATAGGCTCGGGCGGCCTTGTCGTCATGGACAGCCATACATGCATGGTCGAAGTTGCACGTTTCTTCATGCATTTCACCCAGAGCGAAAGCTGCGGTAAGTGTGTTCCCTGCAGGGAGGGCACGAAGAGAATGCTCGAGATACTCGAGCGCATTGTTGAAGGCAACGGCCGGGAAGGGGACATAGAACTCTTGGAGGAGCTCAGCGATACCATCAGCCACACGGCGCTCTGCGGGCTTGGAAAGTCGGCTCCGAATCCTGTCGTCAGCACGATAAGAAACTTCCGCGACGAGTATGTTGCGCATGTCGAGAACAAGAAGTGTCCTGCAGGACAGTGCCAGAAGCTCAAGAGGATATATATCGATCCTCTTACATGCAGGGGATGTTCTGCATGTGCAAGAAAGTGTCCCGTCGGTGCCATCAGCGGCAAGATCAAGGAGCCGTTCCTCATCGATCTGACAAAGTGTATCCGCTGCGGCAGCTGTATAGAGACATGCAAGTTCGGTGCGGTAAGGGAGGCATGATATGAATACTGAATATATGTATGTAGACGGAATACCTGTAGCCATCAGCGGAGAGAAGAACATGCTCCAGCTGATAAGAAAGACAGGAGTCAAGCTTCCGACCTTCTGCTATCATACAGACCTCTCCATTTACGGAGCCTGCCGTATGTGCATGGTCGAGGACGATAAAGGCAATCTCTACACAGCATGTTCGACTCCTCCGAAGGCGGGGATGAACATAAAGACGAATACCCAGAGGTTGAGAAAGTACAGGAAGAACATACTTGAACTGCTGCTTGCCAACCATTGCAGGGATTGCACTACATGTGCAAACAACAAGGCATGCAAGCTCCAGGATCTTGCGGTGAGATTCAATATAGAGGGGGTGAGATTCCCCAACCGCGCCGAAGAGGAGAGGGTGACTAACTCATCCTCATGTATCGTCTTCGACTCCGGAAAGTGCATTCTATGCGGAGACTGTGTGAGAACCTGCCATGAAGTGCAGAATGTCGGCGCCATAGATTTCGCCTTCCGCGGAAGCCGTATGGTTATCTCCACAGCTTTTGCCAGGCCTCTAGGAGAGACTGACTGTGTCGGATGCGGGCAGTGTGCCGCCGCATGCCCCACAGGTGCAATCACAACCAAAAGTGATATCCAGAGGGTATGGGATGCCCTGGAGGATAAGAACACGAAGACTGTCGTGCAGGTTGCCCCGGCTGTGAGAGTCGCTCTCGGCAACCTCAACAATATAGAGGAAGGAAAGGATGTCTCCCCGCGTGTCTTTGCGGCATTGAGGAAGATGGGCTTCGACGAGGTATATGACACATCCTTCGGAGCAGATATCACGGTAGTCGAGGAGAGCAGGGAATTTCTCGAGCGTCTCAAGGAGAAGAGGAACCTCCCAATCATCACATCCTGCTGCCCGGGATGGATTCAATACTGCGAAAAGAGACATCCCGAACTTCTGGATAACGTCTCGACCTGCCGTTCCCCCATGCAGATGTTCGCCTCCGTCATCAAGGAGGAGAGGGGAGAGAAGGACAGAAAGCTCTTCTCCGTTGCCGTTATGCCGTGTACGGCGAAGAAGTTCGAAGCCTTGAGAGACGAATTCAAGTCGAGGAACGGAGAGAGTAACGTCGATGCCGTCATTACGACGGAGGAACTCACCCATATGCTCAAGGAGGCGGGAATCCTTCTTTCGGACATAGAGGGAGAGCCTGTCGACCACCCGTATGACTATTCCTCCGGAGCGGGTGTCATCTTTGGAGTGACAGGGGGTGTCACGGAGGCTGTATTGAGAACTGTCATAAGTGATAAGTCCCGTTCCTCTCTCGTGAAGATAGCAAATATAGGAGAGAGGGGGAACGAAGGAACGAAGGTATTCAATCTTTCGACGGAAGATGGAGTCGAGCTTAAGGTCGCAGTAGTCTCGGGTTTGATGAATGCCGAGAAGCTTATCGGTCGCCTTGAGGGAGGCGAGCATTTCGACCTCATCGAAATCATGGCATGCCCGGGAGGATGTGTCTCCGGAGGCGGTCAGCCCTTTGTCCATTCAGATATCAGGAAGGAGCGCGGAAAGGGGCTCTACGAGAGCGACAGGATGATGAGCATCAGGCGCTCGGAGGAGAATCCGTGTGTCAGCGCCCTCTATTCGCGTCTTCTCGATGAAAGGGGACACGAACTTCTTC
>CAVJJV010000034.1:0-3066 GCA_963650055.1 Comamonas kerstersii
AAAACAATCATGATTATCTCATAGTCCGTCATAGGCAACCTCCTTCATCAACATTTCTGGAGAATCGAGAGGTAACACCTCCCGATATACAATTGTGTATTTGAGAGGTAAACCATCTTCTGTTGTGTCAAGCCGCAGGCAGGTGGTTTCCTCGCTTTATACTGACCATATGCAATATCTGGCAGGATTAGGTACATAATCTGACAGGATGTTGATGTTCATTGAATTTTCTCAATATATGGACTCTTGAGCGTAATTTGTTGAAAATAAGACAAGAGGTAAGCAATGTATACAAGAGAAGAGTGCCTGGAATTCATCAAGGAGGAGGATGTTAAATTTGTCCTTCTGTCATTTATAGATATAAAGGGAGTGATGCGTACTACGACCATCATGCCCTCCGAGATGGAGAGAGCGATAGACTACGGGATAGCAATAGACGGCTCTGCCATCGACGGCTTCTCCCTTGACGGAGTACACTCCGATCTCTTTCTCCATCCCGACCTGAATACGCTGACACTGCTTCCCTGGAGACCGGACCAGGGTAAGGCCGTCAAATTCTTCTCTTTTGTAACGTATCCGGACGGAAGGGGGGTGGCAACCGATTCGAGGAAGATTCTACTTGATGCGGTAACGAAGGCACGTGATGCGGGGCTCTCGTTCTTCTTCGGTACTGAATATGAGTTCTATCTATTTCCACTTTTGGAGAACGGAGAAGTTTCTCCCGTTCCTCTTGATGATGCACATTACATGGCCTCGAGTCCTCTCGACAGGGGAGAGGCGATAAGACGCGAAATCTCCCTCATGCTCGAGGATTTAGGTCTCAGACCTGAGGCGGGGCATCACGAAGAGGGCCCGGGACAGAATGAGATTGATTTCTCCTATTCGAGTCCGCTTGAGGCTGCAGACAACTGTCAGACCTTTTTACAGGTTGTCAGAACAGTGAGTATGAGAAACGGACTCTATGCAGATTTTTCACCCAAGCCCCTTACGGAAAGTCCGGGTAACGGACTCCATATAAACATATCGGTACAGGGAGGGGGAGAAGACAGCCTGAATTATCTTATTGCAGGCATCATGAAGTATACAAGAGAGATGACGCTCTTTTTTAATTCCACCCCCTCTTCATACCTGAGACTTGGAAAGTGCAAGGCTCCGAAGTACATATCATATTCGTACGGTAACCGTTCCCAGCTTATAAGAATCCCTCATGCGAAGGGGCCGTATGTCAGGGCGGAGCTCAGAAGTCCGGATGCAGAGTGCAATATATATCTGGCTCTGACTCTTCTAATATATGCCGCAATGGACGGTATACAGAACAAACTCGAGCCTCCCGAGGAGATGGACGTTAATCTATATCAGGCAGAGGATACAATGGATAAGTTCCTCCGGCTGCCGTCTTCACTGGATGAGGCGAGAAGTGAAGCAGGAAAGAGTGAATTCATAAAGAAGGTGCTTCCGGGGGAAGTATTGGAGTATTACCTGGGTGAAGAATGATTAACGAGACAATCTACTCTGTTCTGATAGTCTCTTCAACGACATCATTCACCCCGTATATCCCCTCCCTCTTTCCCGGTAACAGATTCTACCCGGTGAAGACAGTCGAAAGTGCACTCAGTGCAAGAAGAAACCAGCTTTTCAGAACATACGATATCATAATAATCAACGGACCTCTTGCAGATGAGAGCGGTCTGGAGCTTGCACTTGACAGCAGTAAGATTCCGCACTCCTCGATTCTCTTTCTCTCCCCTTCGGGAATATACAGCGAGGTGAGTGCAAAGGTGCAGGGAAGCGGAATATATGTCATGAAGAAGCCGTTCTCCCTTCCACTTCTGGAGTCAGCCGTCTCATGGCTGATGAGCTCCTCGGACAAAATCAGACGTCTTGAGGAGGAGAAGGTCAAGGTCGAGGAGAAGATGGAGGAGATCAAGACCGTCAACAGGGCCAAATGGATCCTCATCAATGACCACGATATGACGGAGGAGGAGGCTCAGCGATTCATTACTAAGGAAGCTATGGACAAGTGCATAACAAAACGTGAGGAGGCGAACATAATCATCAGCACATACAGGCCGCTTTAAGGATACTTGCTGCCGGCTGGTGGAATTCTTTAAGAAGACAAGCGGGAATTCTCGGTTATACAAGGCGGAGGGCCATATGGCGTACGCTGCTTATAAATTCTGGAACGTCCTCAACTATGAGCGTCTTCACTACAGCGCCCTCGGGTTTGACAATATGCCTTCCTGCCGGAATCAGAAGATGCAGCATAAATCCCACTTCTTTGCCTGTAGTCTTCCCTCACAGACAGCACAGGCTGTAGCCAACTCCCTTGACTGGGCTTGGAAGAGCTATCTCTCCTTGAAGATGAAAAAAGAAGTTGAGAATCCAAAGCCTCCGAAGTTCAAACAAGATAAGATACCCATTACATACATGCAGAACGGATCAAACGGATAAGTGATGATACAATCCGTCTCTCGTTACCCAAAGAGCTCAAAGTACATATGAGAGAGAAATATGGAATCGATGACGACTATTTCTACCTGAGAAACAATGCATTTCCAGGCATCGATAACATAAAACAGCTCAAGCTTTATCCGCCTGAGGATAACAATGGGATGGAGGTTGTCATCGTTTACGAAGTTGACGACGTTGAGGCAAAGAGCGATAACGTCAGGTATCTCTCAATCGACCCGGGACTGAACAATATCCTCACATGTTACAACAGCGTAAATGGTGAGACATTCATCATCGGAAAACAACTCTTCTCGATTGAGCGTATGTATCTCAAGGAGATCGGGCGTGTACAGTCAGCGTGGTATACAGTTCAGGCGGAAGTCGGAGTAGAGTACCCGAAGAGCAGTAAGCACATAGGGAAGCCTTACCGTAAGATGAACTACTGTATGGATGACTACATGCATAAGATTACCCGTGCCGTTGTAGATTACTGTGTTCTGAACGATATAAACAGAGTAGTCTGCGGAGACATGACCCATATAAGGGAGAACTTTGACAAAGGTAATGTTCTCAATCAGAAGATGCATTCCTGGCCGTTCAAGCGTATTATCGATA
>CAVJJV010000035.1:0-5196 GCA_963650055.1 Comamonas kerstersii
CGAAGACACTCTTCTTGTCCGGATAGTGTGGTGTGATAATCCTCACGTCCACACCGCTTCTGGCTGCTATTATGAGGGCGGACTCCATGGCCTCGTCCAGAATAAGATACGGGGTCGTTATCCAGAGATATCTCTTGGCATTGTTCACTATCTGGAGATAGACATCCTCGGCTGTGGTCTTCTCGTCGAGGGGACTGTCGTCGAACATCTGAACAAAGCCGTCATCTCCTCCCCTGACTGAGGGAAGATAGTCTCCAAGTACATCATTCTCTCCCGTAAGACAGTCCCAGTTTCTGAGGAACATGACAGTCGAGTTCCACACTCCGCTTCCCGTCAGTCTCACGGCGTCATCACGCCAGTAACCATGCTTGATGAAATCGTTGGCATATTCGTCTGCAAGGTTTACTCCCCCCGTGTAGCATATGTTGCCGTCTATGTTGAATATCTTGCGGTGGTCTCTGAAGTTGAGTCTGGGATTCGCATGGAGTTTGATTTTATTGAATGCAATCGCCCTGAGGCCGTAATGCCTCAGAGTATATTCATAGTGCCTCGGAAGTGCAGCGATGGATCCCATGTCATCAAAGACTATGCGGACATCCACCCCCTCCGCCACCTTACGCTTGAGAATATCCAGGATTTTATTCCACCACCTACCCTGGTCTATGATGAAATATTCGATGAAGATGAACTTCTCGGCCCTCTCCGCATTTTCCAGAAGGTCATTGAAGAAATCCTCCGGGTCATTGAAATACTCGACATCGGTATTCCTGTAGGCGGAAAATCCCGTTATATTCCTCACGTACCCGCTGAGGCGTCTGAACTCCGGGGAGAGGGCGTAGAGCTCGTCGTCGGCTCCGGTGGAGCTGAAGGAGGTCTCGTCGGAGACTCTCTTACGGAAATCTGCAACCTTCTTCTCCGAGAGGGCACCTATCTTCTTGTTTGCAAAGATAAGATATAAAACTGCCCCGAAGAACGGGAAGATGATAATGACGAACATCCATATGAGGCGGTAGGCGTTGTTCTCTTTGCGTGTGATTATGATGACTGCCATAATCATCGAAAGGACAAGGAAGAAGAGATAATTTCTTCTGTCCAGTGCGGACCAGAGAACGAAATAGGCGACAAGTGCTATCTGGAGCCCGAAGAAGAGCACCATCCAGAACATCCTTGAAGAAATTATCTTGTAGAGTCTTTTAAGCATTCTCCCTCCTCATCGAGAATTCGCAGCCGCAGTAGTTCTGGCGGTAGAGCCCGAGCTTTGATGAAAGCCGGCAGGAGAGCGCAAAGCCGTCCTTCTTCTTGAAGTCTATCTTCTCGAAGCCCCTGAGATCCTCACCCAGGGAGAATATGACTGCACTATTCTTGAACCGCGATACCGTAAGCGTCGTCGTAAAGTGTTCTATATTCTCCTCTCTCGCTTTCTTCTCAGCAAGAAGAAGGTTGAACCTGAAGCAGCGTTCGCACCTTTTTCCATGTTCCGGCTCGTTTTCGAGTCCCTTCACCCACTCTCTCCACTTATTGTGGTCGTATTCACCTCTGATGACGCGAAGATTGTAGTATTCTGCGACAAGGAGGAGATTCTCCCACCTCTTCTCTTCTTCACTCTGCGGATAGATATTCGAATTGGAGAAATAGAGGACGGGAGTCCATCCATCCTCTATCAGTCTAAGGATGGATGATGTGGCACAGGGGCCGCAGCAGACATGAAGCAAAATCTTTTTTTCCATTGTTGCAGATACCAAATACAGCTATTATTCAATATTAGGGTAAAAAAAACCACAGAGAGGCAGAAATTATGTTAACAAAAGAAAAGAAAAGAAAGATCTTCTCATATGTCGTAATGGCGTTCCTCATCGTAGGAATATTCCTGATTCTTTCAAATGATAATACCAAATGGATAGGCGTAGGGTTCTTCGCCGCGGCGGTTGTACTCCTGATAATCAACAGTCTCGGGACGATTCAGTATTCAAAGGGTGCGAAATTCCTCCAGGGGGGAAATCCCGATGTCATGAAAGCCCTCCCGTACTTCGAGAAGGCCGTCAGACTCGGAGTCGACACCAAGACCGAGATAGTCGTAGCTACACTTCTTGTACAGTACGGAGATCCGGAAAAGGGAAGAAAGATTCTCGAGGAACATATATCCTCCCGTGACAGGAACACAAAAGCCACGGCGGAGATTTCACTGAGCATGTACTGGTGGCTGAAGAGAGATCTCGATAAGGCTCTCGCTCTTGCCGAAGAGGTATATGCGTCAGGCTATAGAGACAGGAATCTCTATATAAACCTCCTCACCTACTACCTCGAGACCGGCAGATACAAAGAGTTCAAGAAGACCATGAAGGAATGCAGGGAGCTCAAGATGAGCACTCCGGCCCTTCTTGATCTCGAGGCTGCCTACTACATATCACAATCGGAGTGGCAGAAGGCAGGAGCATGTCTCGAGAAACTCTTCGACATATCGACACCGGGCTTCATAGATCCGTATCTTCATGAGGCTGTGGTATGTCTCCATTACGGAGAATGGGAGAATGCCGCAAAGAGTCTGAAGAAGATTAAAGGCTCTGTCCAGCTGACAAATACATCAATATATGACGAAGCACAGATTGATACTCTCATCGCATATATAGAGGACAAAGACACACGCTGGGGACTTCTGGAAGTCATCAACAGCGATCCGTCAGTCTTCATGAGACGCGAGATGCCCTCCGTCAGGAGAGGCGTTGAAATGCCGGTGCTGCCATCAAAGCCGGACTTCTCGACTGTACTTCCAGACCCTGAAATAAACGCAAAGGACGAAGATGACATCGACACAACCCTCACCGATGACGATGAGGAATGGTTGAAGAAGCACGAATCAAAGTGAAGATGAGAACACGAGGGAACCGACGACAGCATGTTTGAGGTTCCTTCCGTATTCATATCCCACACGGAGCATTACGGGAAGCTTGATGAGTCCGATAAGCGAGACTGTAGTACCGAGTTCCACTCCCGTGGAGAATCTGAATCCTCCCTCCACAGAGTAGAGAGATGAGAAATAGAGAGACGCCGAGCTCCCGGAAAGAAGAACAGCCTCCCCGATTGAAGGAGAAGAGAGGAACCTGTAGCCGATTCTTCCGTTCATGATGAGATTGACAAGGCTGCTCTCCGTTCTGAGCCCCGCAGGGCCGTATTCGACTGTCTGTGAAGTGAATCTATCCCAGATGAAGAGAGGCACGCTGCCCTTCCCGTCCACGCTGAATCTTCCCCGAACCGATAAATCAAGGTAAATCGACTCCGTGATACTGACCCCGCTCCTGATTGTCGCCTGGAGATAATTCGACGGACTGGTATTGATGAACTTCTCCCCGGTGAGAAGATAGCCTAAATCTCCCCCTACATTGAACTTGTCATTTGAGTAGTCTATCTGGAGAAGAGAAGCAAAGACAGAGCCCTCCCTCTTGTTGCCCGACGGAAGAGCAAAGTCTTTCGAATACTCGAGAATCTGGTTGAATATAAGCGAGAGGCCGCCGTCTGTACGGAGAATATAGTAGTCCAGGGCCTCTCTGGCACTGACAAGCGGGAGGAAAGCAGAGCGGGAACGCAGGATATCGCAATAGGCTTCGGCCTCGATTCGCAGATTTGTGAGCAGGTACAAGCTCATCTTCGCCCCGGTGGTGACGAAGAGCTCGGACGAGGCGAGACTCTGGGCGTTGTTTCCAAGCCCCGCGAGGAGAGAGAGTTCGAATGACGGGAAAAGTACCTTATAGTCGAATCCGGTAATCAGACTGTTCTTCAGGAAGTGCGGCGATGAATCGCAGTCAAGGGATGTGAAGTCGATACCTATAAGAGAGACAACGGAATTCGTCCCGATGCGGTTGAAGTAACGGAGGCTCTTCTTGAGTGTCTCGATTCTCCCCGAGACATCGGTGTTCTCTCCGTCCGACTTCTCCGTTCTATACAGGGCCTCCAGCTCCTCTTTGTGCCCAGACGCCGACTCATACCCTATCAGGGACATCTCCTCTGCCGAGCCAAACGCCATGAACGAGAATTCCTCAACATCACAGCGTATCCATATAAGGGATGTATACTTCTTCAATTCACTCGAAGCATTCTGTCTCTTTCCTATATCGAAAGAAAAATTGAGTATGGTGACAGGGTTGATGAGCTCGATCGACTCTGCATTATAGAACGTCGTAGAGAGGATGACGGTATCTGTATAGTCATATGCCGCATTAATCGGTGCGAGAGATATAACTCCACCGTCTATCAGGAGGTGGCCCTCATACTTATACGGTCCGAAGTAGACGGGAAGAGCAAAAGATCCGATGAGGATATCGGAAAAAGAACCTTCCGTTATTCTCACCTCCCTCTTGCTTACAAGGTCGTCACAGACAACCATGACAGGAATATTGGTGTCTTCAAGTCTGAAATCCTTCCCGACGACATACTCCACGAGAGCTTTGAAGCCGTCGGAGCTCAACATGCCGCCATCGGATGGAAGAGTCAGGGAGAACCATGATGAAATATCCCCCACTTCAAGAAGTTCCTCGATCTGAGTCGGACTCACACCCGCGGCATAGAGCATTCCGATAATCGAGCCCATCGAATTGGAAACGATGAAATCAGGCTCGACACCTATTTCATCCAGATACTTGAGCACCCCTATATGTGCACATGCTCTTGCGGAGCCTCCTGTCAGTACCAGGCCTATCGGATCCCTCTCACCCTTCGTCCTTTCGAGTATCCTCTCTCTGAAAGCTGCATCTCCGTAAACAACGGGAACATCAGAAATAAGAATCTCATTCAGAAACTCGTCGGTTCCCTCTATTTCCTCAGCCTCTTGAGCAAAAAGAGGAACCATAAACAGAATCACCAATACAAACAGAGCAAGGATTTTCTTCATTCCATAATGATAATCTTTATCACCGACACCATCAACTTCAACTTGAATAAATGACCCGCTTTCTGTTAGCATTTCTCTGTTTCGGCGTGATGGCGGAATTGGTAGACGCAGTAGACTCAAAATCTGCCGAGGGTAACCTCTTGTGGGTTCGATTCCCACTCGCGCTAGCATTTTATTGTAATACATGTATTTAAACTGTCTTTCAGGTATCATGAAGGCAGTTTTTTATTTGTTTGTGTACGATAGCTGTTCATGTGTTGCCCATGTTCTTCATGTAGTTGCAACCCCTAGTTAATTCAGTTGCTTACTCTTTA
>CAVJJV010000036.1:0-2154 GCA_963650055.1 Comamonas kerstersii
GTGTACATGTTCGCGGCCATCCTTGCAGCAAGAAGCACATTACCGTTATCGGGAAGGACAAAGATGGAGGCTGCATTCACAATCCTGAATGCCTCGAGAAAATCCTGTGTCGAGGGATTCATGCTCTGCCCGCCGTCTACGATATAGTCTGCACCGCGCTCAATGAAGAGATTCCTGATCCCTTCACCCGATGCGACTGCAACTACTGCATACGGCTTCTTTTCACACTTTTCCTCTTTCTTCTCTTCCTTCACCCCGATAAGGTTGTTGTGCTGGAGAGACATGTTCTCGATTTTGATCTTCAGGAACTCACCGTACTGCTGACAGAATGAAAGCACCTTGTCGGGAGTCTTTGTGTGGACGTGGATTTTGAGTATACTTCCGTTCTTGAATGTTACGACGCTGTCGCCGATGGTCTTTAGAAAATCCCTGACGGTATCGACCTGGAATGCCTCGATATCAGTCTTAGCATTCTGGAGCCTGAGAAGCACCTCAGTGCAGTAGCCGTACTCTAGTACACTGTCGGCTGTGAAAAGGTCATAGTCGAGCTCCTCCGCCGGGGCCTTCCTCTCCTCGATTACATCATCCTCGTCATCGCCTTCATACCTGAAGACGTCAAGCATTCCCTCGACAATGTATATGAGTCCCGCTCCCCCGGAGTCGACGACACCCGCCTTCTTGAGTACAGGAAGCATATCGGGGGTCTTCTCAAGCGTTCGCTTTGCCTCTTCGAGAAAATCGAGAAGGATGTTCCTCGGATAGGTGTACTCCCTCTGAGATACATACTCCGTTGCTTCGCGCATCACAGTGAGTATGGTTCCTTCGGTAGGCTCCATGACTGCAGAGTATGCAGATTCCGTGCCGCTCTTGAGAACCTTCACAAAGAGAGAACAGTTGGCAGTCTCTGCGTCCCCGAGTCCTCTGGCCATCCCGTCGAAAATCTGGGAGAGGATGACACCTGAGTTTCCCCTTGCACTGAGAAGCATCCCTTCTGATATACTTCTCGCCACTTCGCTCACGGACGAGGAGTCGAGGTCTATCCTGTCGACTCCCCCCATGCACGTAAGAAGCATGTTGTCGCCCGTGTCACCGTCGGGAATCGGGAAGACATTAAGGCCGTTCACCTCCTCGACGTGTGAGCGCAGGTTGATTGCGCCCTTTCTGATCATCTTGGCAAGAAGTATTCCGTTTATAGTCTCTGTCTGAATCATTTCAATCTTCCTTTGAGTACAGAACAGGATATTTATTATATCTTTCATTCCTACAAAGGAATCATGAATGACATAATCTCCAACCCATATTCCGTCGAGAGAGCATTACTTCTCTTCTGCAGCGAATGTAACAGGCTTACCGAATGCCCATACGCCGATGGTGTCGGGACCTGTGGAGGCACCTACAATCGGTCCGATGAGGCCGATTGAGATATCCTTTGGCTTTATCTCGCTTTCAACCAGCTTCTTAAGACTCTCGATTTCATCCTCTCTGCAGTCTGCATGCGCGATGTATACAGTCTGGTTCTCTGCATCCGTGATATTCTCCTTGAGAAGTTTAACTATCTCGGTAAATGAGTTCTGGCGGCCCTTGACCTTCTTCATCGCCGCCTGTCTGCCGTTCAGGTCCGCAACGAGTATGGGTTTGATTCCCATGAGGTTGCCAAAGAAAGCGGAGGACGCTGAAACACGGCCGGACTTCTTGAGGTGCTCGAGAGTATGGACTGTTGCAAACTCCTGGACGTTCTTGCGTACAGAGAGGATGTAATCTCTGATCTCCTCTGCGCTCTTTCCCTCCGCGGCAAGCTTTGCAGCCTCTATTGCAAGCATTCCCTCTCCTATCGTTGCGTTGAGGGAGTCGATACAGTAGATGGAGGCTCCGCTGTATTTCTCTAAAAGTTTCTTTGCTGTTACGAACCCAGTGTTGACAGATCCGCTCTGCTTTGCCGAGCATGCGATGTATACGATATCGAATCCCTCATCAAGATACTTCGTGAAGACCCTGTTGAACTCTTCGACAGATACCTGGGCTGTTGTGATTCTCTTTCCGCCTCTTATGATATCGTAAAAGGCATGAGCCTCCTCTCCAGTCCATGTAAGGAGAGCCGGAGACTCCTTACCGTCGAGGATTGTCGACATCCTTGCATAGTCTATGTCATATTTT
>CAVJJV010000037.1:0-8243 GCA_963650055.1 Comamonas kerstersii
CAGGGAGGAATGGTCGAAGAACACATGTTATCTCTATCCTGGTGCCATCCAGTACTACGGACCTTCATCCGTCTGTGACACAACAACAAAGACACTCCAGCTCGAAAAGAACTGAAAAAAGTCATCAATACCGGGAGCTGTTTCGTGCAGCTCCTTTTTTGTTGCGGGTAACCTCAATCCATAATCATTGTAAACCCCGCCCCCTCTCTTCCCCACGGTACATCGACAGTCCTTACTCCTTGCTGAGAACATTCTATCCTGGGGACTTTAGCATGGATGTAACAACGGTATTGGAAGAAGTTGAGATGTCTCCAGACTCTCTTTTGTGTGTCAAAGCTTGTATGTTTTTCTGCACAGATAGGACATGAGAACTCAGCTCCCTCCGGAAAAGATACATATACATGCATCTCAAGGTTCCCGAGTCTGTTCTCATTCGGTATCAATTCTGTGCTGTCTATAGTCCATGGTGAATGAACTGAGAGTGCTGTTTCAAAGGCTTTTACTAAGTTTCTATCGTTCATGTCTCAAGTATACTACACCCGTCATATCGAGACATCAGGAATCTACATTACCCAACATAAGGCAGAAAAAAGAAGGATGAACATCTCTGAACATCCTTCAAACTCCATTTTATCCTTAATTTTCAAATACGATAAATTCTGTCCTCGCTTTTGCTGTCCTGTCTGAAAAAAACAGTCGTAAAGCCCGTGGTCGCAACGATTGTGCTTCCTGTCGCATTCTCAAGCTTAAGGGAGATTTCCTTCGTCTGGTCCTTGTTGTTGGAAAACCTCACCTTGACAAGCTCATGACACGTCAAAGCATTGTCGAGTGCTTTGACCACACCTTCTGTAAAGCCGTCCTTTCCGACATATACGACAGCATCAAGCTGCTGTGCATGAGAACGCAGAAAGGCCCTCTGATAACTCTTCAATTCCATAACTTAATCTTACTCGAGAGCCTCTCTTCTTTCAACATAAATCAGTCAAGACTGTACTTCTTTGCAACGACGAAGCGCTTGATCTTCTTTGTACTCGTCATCTCAAGAGGTTCGTCGACGACACTGACCATGGTTATCTTCTTGTAGCTCTGAAGATCCTTGTTGACCTCCCCCACGATATTCGTGATGGTCTCCTCGATCTTCTTCCTGTCGTCTGTATCCCTGAGCGCCTTCGACGGATACACAATCGCCCTGATTCCCTCAACCTTGAGAGTCTTGTCCTTGACATATCCTACAATACAGATCTGCTCGATATCATCAAAGAGCTGGAACTTGTCTTCAATCTCCTCCGGGAAGACGTTCTTGCCGCCGTCGGTGACGATGATGGACTTTGCTCTTCCCGTAAGATAAAGATAGTTCTCGCTGTCGAGGTGTCCGACATCCCCTGTGTTGAGCCAGCCGTCGGGGGAGAGAATCTCATCGGTTGCTTCCTGGTTCTTGTAGTATCCCTTCATGACCTGGGGTCCTCTTATGTAGATGACACCGTTACCGTCCTTGTCGGGATCGACGATTTTACACTCCGTCATGGGAATGGTCTTACCTACACTTTCAACCTTGAAGGCATAAATGGGATTGAGGTGTGTAATCGGGCTTGTCTCGGTAAGTCCGTATCCCTGTACGAAGTTGATGCCGAGCTGGTTGAAACCCCTGAATGTCTCACTCGGAAGAGGTCCGCCGCCGCAGATGCATATTCTGTTTGTATCGAGACTGACCTTCTTGAGGACGAAGGAGAACATCTTCTTTCCGCCCTTGAAGTTGAATCCCTTCTTCAGGAATCCCGAGATACCCATAAGCATCCTGATAAAGCCGTAGACGACAGGTCCCTTCTTCTTTATTCCTCCGATAATACCCGCATATAGCTTATTGAAGAGCATAGGAACACCGAGGAACATCGTAACATTACCCTCTTTAAGCTCCTTGAGCATCTGGGAGACTACAAGCTTCTTTCCGAAGACGACACTTGCACCGCTTCCGAATCCTTCGAGGAAGACGGCTAGCATTGTGTATGCATGATGAATCGGGAGGATGGCATAGAAGACATCCGTCTCATATATATTCATGCATCCCTGCGCAATGTAGATATCGGAACAGAGGTTCTTATGCGTAAGCATTACACCCTTTGGTGTTCCAGTTGTACCGCTTGTAAAGAGAATGGCTGCTACGTCCTCTTCCACAGGGTCGTATCCTTTCTTCTCCTCGCACTCTATTGTCATGACATCCTGATACTCACTTCCGCTCTCGAGACATGCATACCCCTTCATAGAAGGAAGAAGAGAAGCGACCTTCTTCATTCTGTCCTTGTCGGCAATAAGTACGACTGAGTCCGAGAACTCGGCAAGCTTGATGAAATCCTCATCATGCAGAGAGCTGTCGAGAGGAACGATTGTTCCGCCCATGTAAAGAACCGACATGTAGACGACGGCCCAGGCGACGCTGTTCTTGCCGCTGACGATGACCTTGTCACCCTTCTTCAGACCGAGGGAAAGAAGCCATGAAGAGACGTTCTTAACCCTTTCAAGTGCATCTCTGTATGTTAGACAGAGGTACTTCGGCTGGAATTCAACCCAGCAGTTTCTGTCGGCATAGAGTTCGGTATTGAGAGTGAACAGCTCTTTGAGTGTCGGCCATTCACCGTTGAAGTATTTCCCCCTGTAAGGATCAAAACGGTTCCAGGGAGTAAGATTGTCTTTTGTTCTCATTCTTATAACTCCTGTTTTTTACATTTTTTCAAATTCTGTAAAAAATGAGAACCATCAAAGATATGATTACCCATAGTTACTTTTTATATGGTAATACCTGGTATGATTTTACTACCGGCATGAAAAACAGTCTATTTTGATGTCCTGTTCTGCATCGGGCTCCAGTCGAAAGCAGGAATATCAAACAAAAAGCGGGCACTACGACCCGCCTCTCTGAGGAATGCTCTCTCACTTATCCTTATACAGCCTAATGACCTCGAATCTCTTGATTTTCTTCGTGCTTGTCATGGGAAGCGGCTCGTCGACGACGGAGACCATTGTTATCTTCTTGTAGGACTGGAGGTCTCTGTTTACATTCTCCACAATCTCCTCCATATGACGGGCGGCTTCATCGAGGGTCTTCCCCTTCATATACTGGGAGGAGGGATGAATGACGATTCTAATCCCTTCACTCTTCATTTCACTGTTTATGATGTAGGGGATGATGCAGCACTGTTCAATTTCACCATAGAGCTGGAACTTGTCCTCAATCTCCTCCGGGAAGACATTCTTGCCGCCTTCCGTTACGATAATCGACTTGGCCCTTCCGGTAAGATAGAGAAAGCCGTGTTCGCCGATGTGGCCCACATCACCTGTGTTGAGCCATCCCTCGGAGTCGAGAACCTCGTCTGTCGCATCTTGATTCTTGTAGTATCCCTGCATGACCATCGGAGCACGCACATAAATAAGACCGTTTCCGTCCTCATCGGGGGATACTATCTTCTCCTCGACATGGGGAAGCGGAATACCGACAGAGTCCTCTTCATATACCTCGACGGGGTTGATGTTGATTATAGGACTAGTCTCCGTCAGTCCGTATCCCTGTACAAAGTCAAGTCCGAGCTGGTTGAAACGTCTGAATGTCGAGGCGGGAAGCGGGCCTCCTCCGCATATGCATATACGCATCTTGTCGAGGCTTACCTTTTCAAGAAGAAGGCGGGAGAAGAGCTTCTTCCCGATATTCACCTTGAATGTCTTTTTGACAAAGCCGCTGAAGCCCATAAGGAAGTGAATTAGTCCCGACTTGAATTTCCCCGTCTTCTCGACTCCGCTCATTATGCCGCCCAGAAGCTTGTTGAAGAGCATCGGAACGGCAAGAAACATCGTTACCCCGCCCTCCTTAAGCTCCCTGAGGATTATAGGGGTAATCAGTTTTTTTCCGAAGACACAGCATGCACCGCTTGAAATAGTTTCAAGAAAGACAGCCGTCATCGTGTATGCATGGTGTATCGGGAGAATTGCGTAGAAGACATCACTTGGAAAGACATCGAAGAGCCTCTGCGACTCAAGAGTCGAACTCATGAGGTTGTTGTGACTGAGCATCACACCTTTGGGAGTTCCCGTTGTTCCGCTTGTAAAGAGTATTGCCGCAGTTTCATCCGAGGTGGCTGACGGAAGTCCGCACTTCTCTCCCTTCAGTGCAAGGGCATATTCATGCTTCATATCAGACTCAAGTGAATAACGCTTCCTGATGAATGTAGAGTCGGGGTCGACTTCGTCAATCTTCTCGTCATCCATGAAGATGGTGTCGACATCGCCGAACTTGAGTATTTTCGTCATGTCTTCCGGGTGAAGTGCATAGTCGAGGGGGACGATTACAGCGCCCGCGAATGTGATTGCAAGGTATACAATCGCCCACTGGGGACTATTCTTGCCGCTGACACATATATGGTCACCCTTCCCGACTCCGCTTTCAACAAGATAATAGGCAAGATCGAGTATCCTCGAGTAAGCTTCGGAGTATGTATAGACAACCTTTTCCGGCACTATAGTCTTGAAACACTCGTTGGAGGGAAAACGGCTTGTAGTAATCTCGAAAGTTTCTCTCAGAGTCGGATAGTCACCCTCGAATCCCTTTCCCTTATATGCCCAGATGCCGTCAACCAATGTTTTATAGTATTTGTCTTTGAATGCCATGATCTTTCCTGTTTTTACTGACATTTTTAATGCGTCTGTAAAATTATTTTGCATATATTGCACACCATAGTCTATATTTGTCAACTACTAGATATTTTCTACCATACAATATTTGGGCATAATTAACTACAATTTAACTCATGATTCAGGTAAATAAGATTCTTGATGACTTCTTTTCCGGCTATATGCCGTCCCTCTCCTCCTCTCTCAGAGAGAACAGACTCGAGAGGATGAGGCTTATCCTGGCATCTCTGGGGAACCCGGAAAGGAGCTTCAGGGCCATACATATCGCTGGAAGCAAGGGTAAGGGCACCACAGCTTCGACACTCAGCTTCTTTCTCTCCTCACTCGGCTTCAGAACGGGGCTCTTTCTCTCCCCGCACGTATATGATATAAGGGAGAGGTTCACGCTCTCGACAGTTTTCTTCAAAGATGAGGAATATCTCTCGTCTCTCGAAGAGCTGAAGAAGGGAATAGAATATTTTGCTTTTCCCCCTTCTCTCGGTCCGGAGGCGCCTACCACCTTCGAACTCTACACAGCCTACAGCTATATACTGTTCAGGAACACCGGATGCACCTGGGCGGTGATAGAGACAGGCCTCGGCGGAAGACTTGATGCAACAAATACAATCATCCCGGAGTGCTCGGTAATAACCCGGATAGAACTCGAGCACACAATGATACTCGGTTCCACCCTCCCTCAGATAGCCGGGGAGAAAGCGGGGATAATCAAGAAGAATGTTCCCGTCTTCGTTCTCAGGCAGAATGAAGAGGTGATGGATGTCTTCAGAAAGACGGCATCCTCCCTCATTTCCCCTCTTTACGTATTCAATCCACCGCTGATTGAAGTAACCGATGGATATGATATAAAGAAAATAGAATACCTTGGGGGAGAAATAGTGATGAAGACCTTTCCCGGGGACGTGAGGCTTCTTGATGCCCTCTATTCTCTCTTCATTCTCTCCCGCCTGAGTCTTCTACCTTCTTCCTTCCTCTTCGACCTGACATCCCCGTCATTCAATCTTCCAGGGAGAGCCGAGGAGAGGACAGTAGACGGAAGGGCGATATTCCTCGACGGCGCCCATACACCTCAATCGGCGGAGAAACTCTCCACTCTTATCAAACTCACACCGCCCGGAGACAGAACCCTTATATTCAGTACAGCCGGCGACAAGGACTGGGTGAGAATCGGAGAAATACTCTGCCCTCTCTTCGAACATATAATAGTTACATCTACAGGAAGATGGAAGAAATCATACCCGGAGAGGATATACAGTGATCTCAGAAAGCTCTTTCCTTCTCTCTCCATTAAGCTTATCCTTGATTACACAGAGATCCTGGATGAAGCTGAGAGGAACGGAGGAGTAATCTTCGTGACAGGTTCATTCTATCTCCTCGCTGAAATAGATGAAGTATTGAAGGACAATAGTTAATGGCAGTCAACTGGAAGGAACTTGAACTTCTCATCTCCGAGATGCCCCTGGAAGAGAGTTACATACAGGATATAACGGAACACAGCTTCCACTCTTTCACTCTTTCCCTCTTCCACAGGGAGAAGAAGGCTTATTATATCTATACCGAGATAGCAACTCCCCATACCAGGTTCTGCATGACTGATCACATGCGTAAGAAGAACAGGACAATGCAGCGCTTCACACAGTACCTGAAGGCGCATGTGAGGGGAAAGAAGATAGTGGATGTCAGGCTCCTTCCATATGACAGGGCATTCATCCTCACACTCGCGTCAGGGAGCGGAAAGCTGATGATGCTCTTCCGTCTATACTCCGGTCCTGGAGCAAATGTCATAATATTCAACGAAGAAGATATGATTCTTGAACTCATGTTCAGACGTCCCGGAAGAGGAGAAATGCAGGGCTCTCTTCTCAAGATAGAGGAAAGAAAAGATGAGGGCGGCAGAACATACGCTGTTAGGCCATATTCAACTCCCACATTCAATGAAGCTGTAGATAAACTCGAGAGCTCGGAAGATGAAGAAGAGAAGAGAGAGGAGTACACAAGACTTCTTGAGGAGAAGAGAAAGCGGGAGCTCGAGGCCATCGGGGAAAGAATAAGAAAAACAGAGGAGAAGATAAACCGCTCCTCGGGGTACGAAGAGGTAAAACACACGGCGGATCTTCTTGCTTCCTGTATATATCAATTGAGGAAGGGAATGAGTGAAATCACCCTCCATGACTGGGAGAGAAATGATGATATAACAATCCCCCTCTCCGACAGGCTTTCCCCCAACGAGAACCTCGAGAAGCTCTACGGCCAATACCGCAAGGAAAAGAACGCATGGACGACGGGAGTCGAAGAAAAGGAAAAACTCGAGAGAGAGAAGAAGGAGACAGAAGAGAAATACTCAGCTCTTCTCTCTTCCACGGCACCGCTCGAGAAGATGAAGAAAGCACTCGCAGGAGAAACGGGAAAGGAAGAGAAGTTCATTCAGGGAAGACCCGGGCTCTACATAAAGAGCGGAGAGTGGCTTCTAATCGTGGGAAGAAACGCCGTGGAGAATGACGAGATTCTCCGTTCCGCATCCCGTTCGAACGACATATGGCTCCACACAAGGGATTTTGCCGGAGGATATGTAATAATAAAGGCACAGAAGAACAGGACGGTTCCCCTCAATATTCTTCTCGATGCAGCCTACCTTGCCATATTCTTCTCGAAGGCGAGAAAGAACAACAGGGCCGATCTCTACTATACACCGGTGAAGTATCTGAAGAGAATAAAGGGAGCAAAGACAGGTCTCGTCATCCCCACACAGGAAAAGAACCTGAGCGTCGAGATGGACGAAGAGAGAGTAAGGAGGCTTCTTGGATGAAGAAAAGATATCATGAGGGAATATTCTACCCCGCAGACGGGGACAAACTCAAAACTTTGATATCTCCAATCGAGAAAAAGGAAGGAGCACGGGCTTTGATTGTACCGCATCAGGAGTTGACACTCTCTTCCCCGCTTCTAAGAGCTGCAGCATCTTATTTCGGATCCCCCTCCCTCATTGTCATACTCTCCCCCCTCCACAGCGGAAGAATGGAGTCTGACAGAGATTTCTCTTTCTTTGAGGGAGAAGAGAATAAAAGCGAGAACCTCATAAATCTCGGCGCTGAAATCAGGGAGTGCTATGCTGAGGAGGAACCTAGTGCGGAGATTCTCCTCCCATTCATACATGAATACTGCCCGGGAGCTTCTGTTGCCGTCGTCTATACAGATATAAGGACAGCAAAGGAATCGAAGGAACTCTCGTCATTTCTCAAGAAGACGGAGAAGAATACACTTTTTATCATCTCCTCGAATCTCAGCGGAATTTGTTCCTCGGTCGAGGAAGCAGAGAGATATGGAAAGAGAGCCATGGATGCACTCATGAATGAAGAGAATATCCTGGATCTTACTCATAGAAACATAGTGAAAATATGTGCCTCGGGTGCAGTAGACAGTATAAACAGACTTATCAGAGGCGGCTGGAAACCGGTAGAGATAAAAAAAGGAGAGACGACTGTCCATGGAGTATTCCGGAAATGATATCAGGAATACAGATGACTACACATTCATCACCCTTCACCGACTGCTTCCTTATTGAAGTCATC
>CAVJJV010000037.1:8253-11216 GCA_963650055.1 Comamonas kerstersii
GTCTTGATGAAATATAATTCTTTATTCTCTCCGTCTCGGAGGGATGGAACCACTCGACTCCGGGAAGGGATCGGAAAAAGGTCATCTGCCGCTTGGCATATTTGATGGAGTTGTGTTTGATACTCTCCTTTATCTGACTCAATGAAAGCTCTCCGCTCTCGAGTGCGTCAAACCACTCTCTGTATCCGATTGCCTCCATAGCAGGCCAGTTCTTACGGCAGCCGGACTCGATGAGCTTTCTCAATTCCTCCGGAGCGCCTTCTCTGAACATGATTTCGACTCTCTCCCCGATGCGTCTATTGAGCTCCTCTCTATCCCTCTCGAGTCCAATCAATATGAAATCGACATCCTTCCGGGGAAGGGAGGTAAGAGTGAAAGACGAAAGGGGTCTCCCTGTCTGATAGTAGACTTCAAGAGCCCTTGTGATTCTGTAGATATCACCGGAAGAGATTCTTGAGTATGATACGGGGTCTGCTTTCTCCAGAACTGAAAGAAGATATTCACTTCCCTTTTCTTCAAGCAGCGCCCGGACCTTTTCTCTCACAAGAGAATCTGCCTTGGGGGTTGAAGAGCGCTCATAGCAGAGCATCTTGAAATAATAGGCCGTTCCCCCTGTGATGAGAGGTATATTCCCCCTCCCGTTGATTTCCCTTATGAGAAAGTCTGCATCACTACAGAAGTCCCCGGAAGTATATTCCTCCCAGGGATCTCTTATATCTACAAGATGATGGATAATCTTTTTCCTTAAAATGCAATCAGGTTTAGCCGATAATATATCAAGTCCTCTGTACACCTGGATTGAATCTGCATTTATTATCTCATAACCCGATGAGAAAAGCTCTTCTGTAAGCCCCGTCTTCCCGACGGCGGTGGGGCCGAAGAGAACTACGGCTCTGTCCTTATTTATTGCTTTCTCCACGTTCGTATGCTATCTCGTCATTAAGGGCACGTGTAAGCACGACGGAGACTACCTTCTCACCGGCGTTCTCGATCTCCTTTCTCTTGTCTGTGGCAGCATAGATGTTTGCTTCCTTGATGGCGACACATGTCATTTCGTATACGTTTGTCTCTTTATCAATCAATTCATTAAGTGGAATCAAAATTGTATCTCCTTAAAACAGATGCCTTTCTATGATAGGAAAAAAGCGGTTTTACTTCAAGCCTGATTTCAGGCATTCGGGACAAATACCCTCAAATACGGTTCTATGCCTTGTGACGACAAATCCCGTGGCGCTCTCCGCCTTTCTGTCTATATCCTTCTCGTATTCTACAGGGACATCATATACGGCATAGCACACGGTACACATGATATGGTAGTGCATGTCTGTTCTGAGGTCATACCTGTCGGCACCGGGAACCTTTATATGGTTTACCAGTCCTACCCTAGAGAGCTCCTTGAGATTGCGGTAGACTGTTCCCTTGCTGATTTTCGGGTCCTTCTTTCTCACATCCAGGTAGACAGCATCGGCTGTTGGATGATCGGTGTGTTCCCTGACGGTATCGAGAACAAGGGTCTTCTGTCTTGTGTTTCGTCTCAAAATTGAATCTTCGTCTCTCACGCTCTTCGCCCCTGTCTCTTATCGATAACTATTACTGTATGCTCTTTTCTCTCACTTTCCCGATGATTATGTCAACTATCTTCTCAGGTGTCAGATTATCAGTTTCGATGATGAGATCGCACACGGACTCCGGGTGCGAATTGTCTATGCCGTAAACCTCCATATAGCGGGCGGAGTCGTTTCTGTCACGGCGGAGTGTCTCCCTCATCCTGTCCTCAAAGGATCCTCCCTCCCTCTTCTGGATTCTTTCAGCTCGCGTCTTTTCACTTGCTGTAAGATAGACCTTGAGGTCGGCATCCTTCAGCATCCAGACGGCAAGACGGGAGGCAAGGATGCAGTTATCCTCCTCCATGGCCATTTCGACCTGACGCCTGTCGAGTTCACGGTCTATCTCATAATCCTTCTCGGCGAGGGCGCAGAAAGCCCAGAAGTCCATTCCCCGCTCCTCGGCCATCTGTCGAAAGGTGAAATTCACTATTTTATACCCGAGTTTCTCTCCCAGCAATGTAGAAACCGTTGTATTACCGCATCCGGATTTACTTGAAACAGCTATTCTCATTCTATGTTCCTCACCTGTTCTCTTATATCTTCAAGAGCATCCTTCATCTTTACGACACAGAGGTTGATTTCAACCATCTGACTCTTGCTTGCAGTCGTATTTATCTCCCTGTTCATCTCCTGACAGAGAAAATCGAGTTCCTTCCCGACAGGCTCCGTACTCTCTAAAAGTTCACGGTACCTCTCCATATGGACCTTGAGCCTTGAACACTCCTCATTGATTGAATACTTGACAAGAAGTGCCGCAACTTCACTGAGGAATCTCGGGTCGTCACTTCCCTTCTCCCCGAGAAGGGCCTCATATTTCTCTAGTAGTACGGATTTGAAATATTCCTCCATCTGGGTGCGCTTCGAGAGAATGACGGAGAGTGAAGCGTCAAACTTGTCTCCGAGGAGCTCAAGGTCCCTTCTCGTTCCCTCCCCCTCTCTCTCCTTGGCTGCTCTGAGGGCGGAGAGAGCATCCCCGAGAGCCTTTTCAATGCCCGCAGCATAGACTGAGCTCGAGAGCGAGTTATCTGATACTATAACTCCCTCCAGGGAGGCGTAGTTGAAGACGGAGGGAGTTTTTCCTCCCGTTATACTCTCTATCTCCCCGAACGCCTTTCTGTACTCTTCAACAAGATTCCTGTCGACGGAAAGAGTTGCGTGGGAGTTAAGCGTCTTCAGATATACCGATACGTCTATATGGCCGCGCCGTGCAACCTTCTTTATCTGACTGTCTATATACTCCTCGTATGAGGAAAGAAGAGGACTCAATGAGTGAGAAATATCGAGATAGCGGTTATTATATGATTTAATCTCGACAAGAATGATGAAATCTTCATTCCTGTACTCTCCGCTGCCGTA
>CAVJJV010000037.1:11226-11752 GCA_963650055.1 Comamonas kerstersii
GCCGTATCCTGTCATGCTGAGCATCATAAATCTCCTTCAGTATTATTAACTGTAATCACACCTCTTCCCGTCTCATTCTGCACTGCACTGACTATTGCTTCAGCCTCGACGGGTGAGGAGCATATGCTGACTCCCGAAAGAAGAGGCGGATTGAGAGAGTAAATACGTCTCTCGGCCTCTTTCTTCAATTCCCCGGCATAAGAGTCTGGATAGGATGAGCATATTATAAGGTAATATGAGGACGAAAGCACCCTGATCCAGCCCTTCGGATTAAGAAGCGCACTCGATCCCGGATGGAGGACGACAATCCTCTCCTCAATTAAATCCTGATTCTCCTTCAGATCCTCGAGCGAGAGGATTGAAACAGTTTCCCCGCTTGAAAAAGAAAATGAGGGTGCACTCGAGCGCATCCTCATCTCTTCTTTCAACTCAGGCTTTTTCGACTTGAAAAAGAAGGCCATAAATTACTTCGAGAGCTTAGCGTTGCACTCTTTGCAAACCTTGACCTTAGAGCCTTCGATTTCTC
>CAVJJV010000038.1:0-3317 GCA_963650055.1 Comamonas kerstersii
AGATTTTTCCTTTTTAAGGATATCGAAGAACAGAAGCGGTACAGGGAGAGAGATTAATGCAGATATCAACGGAGCAGCCAATATACTGAGGAAAGCAGTTCCGGATGCGTTTCAGGATGTAGAAGATTTCGGGTATCTCGAGAGACCCCGGACGTTTAGGGTTGACGATATAAACCAAAAAAGTAGACCCGATGAGGGAGTAGTGGCAGTGTGATAAGGCCATAACGGTACGGGCAGCCGACTCGGTTGGCGACAGGTAACTGCCACGACTGTTAGAAACCAATTCCATAGGACGACGAAGTCACCGCATGGGAATGGTAGTTCATTCATATATCATAAAAGCAGATAGACTACAGGGATAAAAAAGAAGGAGTGCCAGAAACCGGATTGAAAACGGCTCTCAGACACCCCCTTCTTCACGTGCAGGAAATCTCTACAACAGTCAAACAGCACCCATCGACTTCAGGAGGTTGACTATGTATGTCTTCTTGACTGCCTTCGCATACTCGAGGACAGAGTGGCCCTGATAGTCTTTTGCGTTTATATCTGCACCGCACTTGATGAGCTGGGTTGTAATCTTTGTCTCGTCGTTTGTGTTGACGGCAAGAATGAGAGCAGTCTCACCGAGGTAGTTCTTGCACTCGAGATCCGCACCTGCTTCGAGAAGAGTCTCGATAACCTTGGGGTTCTTTGCGGAGTTGGCTGCAAGGTGGAGAGAGTTGGACTTGTACTTCGGCTCGCATTCCTTGATATCACCTCCGTCGGCGATGATTTCCTTGAGCACGGCAACCGAGTGGTTGTACTGGCTTGCGAGCATGACGGGAGTAAGTCCCCATTCGTTGTGGCAGTTGATGTCGGCACCCTTATCGAGGAGTTCCCTGATTTCCCTTGCTTTTGTTGCAGATACTGCAGCCTGCAGCAGTTTCTTATTTATGGATTCATTTGTCTTGGACATATATTTCGTCTCCTATCGGTTAAATAATGATGAACATTACTTTTTTTGTAAATAGAACAAGAGAGAAAAAGTGCGATTTTTTTATAATTAAGTATTAATTCTCAAAGAAAATACAAAGGTAATGTTAAGAAAACGGTATTTTGGAGCCCTTTCTTTTCTTTCTTGAGAAAGAGCAATAACCGTATATAATGGTTTCATGTTGGATTTAGATATCATCAGAAAAGTACCGAAAGTAGAACTTCATGAACACCTGGACGGAGGATTGAGACCTCAGACCATAATCGAACTTGCAAAGGACAGGGGAATCACCCTTCCCTCCTATGATAAGGATGAACTTAAAGAATGGTTCATTCAGGGATGCGTGAAGAAATCACTCTCCCTCTACCTCGAGACATTCAGATACACAACACTCGTCATGCAGGACAAGGAGGCACTCTTCAGGGTGGCCAGGGAGGAGATACTCGACCTGGCGAAGGAGAATGTCGTCTATGCGGAGATAAGGTTCGCCCCGATGCTCCACATAAATATGGGACTCAACCTCGAGGAGGTTGTAACAACTGTACTGAGGGGTCTCGAAGCGGGAAGAAAGGAGACAGGGGTCGAGTACGGTCTGATTCTATGTGCCATGCGTAACGAGAGTCCGACAGTCTCACTCGAAATTGCAGAGCTTGCAATAGCATTCTCCGACCGGGGCGTCGTCGGCTTCGACCTTGCAGGAGACGAATGCGGACACCCGGCGAAGAAACACATCGAAGCATTCAACTACATAAAAAGCAAAAACTTCAACATAACCATACATGCAGGAGAGGCGTTCGGGCTTGAGTCCATATGGCAGGCCATCCAGATCTGCCATGCCGACAGAATCGGGCACGGCACAAGACTAATTGAGGACATGACAATCGAGAACGGCGAGATAATCAAGATGGGGAGCCTGGCGAACTATGTAGAGGACAAGCGTATTCCCCTCGAGATGTGTCTGACATCCAATGTCGGAACAGGTGCGGTACAAAGCTATGAAGACCACCCGTTCCCCATCTTCTTCAAGAACCACTTCCGTGTATTCCTCTGCTCCGACAACAGGCTCATGAGCAACACGAATCTCACAAAGGAGATGACCATAGCCGTAGAGAAATACGGACTGGGCCTCAACGACCTCGAGAAGATTACGATAAATGCCATGAAGAGCGCATTCATCCACCATAACGACAAGCTCCGTCTGATATACAGCGTGATAAAGAAGCAGTATGCAGATATAAGGTACGAGTACGGACTCTGATTACTTCGTCCACTCTGCTTTGACGAGCCTGAGCTTCATCAGCATCTCCCTCTTCTTTTCGCTGCGGGCGAAGAAGAAGACTTCCGCCGCCTCCCAGACGGCAAAGCCTCCTATTATGTTCACCGTATCGGCAATGAGTCTGTTCTGGAAGCCTTCGAGAAAATAGGAAAGCATGAGAACTCCGACTCCGAAGATGAGAAAGGAGATTATCTTTATCATCGTCGAACGGTATTCCCTGAGATTTCTCTTGATGTCGAGTGAGATGTAGTTGAGATATACCCTCTTTGCGTCCTCGAGATCACAGTCCTCCGGAAGGACTATCCTCAAATCATCGGAAGACGATGATGAAATATCATAGAGGTATTCGATGATGTCTGCAGAAGGAAGGTCGCTGTTTATGTCCGAAAAGAGAGAGGTGGATGTGACAGTCACGTTGAGCCTCCCGGAGACGAACTGGAGTACATCCCTTATGGGTTTCGCCTTCCTTATCGCCTTCAATGCTTCTCTGTTCTTCATAGTATCCCCCACCTTTTGAGAGGATTCATCCTCATACGGACAATGGAGTAGATTACACCGAAGAGAAGGCCGAAGAGATGAACAAGGTGCGCCGTTCCGTCGGTGCGGAAAGCACTGAAGAGTTCTATGAGAAAATAAACAAGAACAAGTATCGGAGAGGGAATCGGAATCACTCCGAAAAGAAGAACCATCGAAGTTGGAAAGAGAACGGAGAAGAGATAAAGGAGGGCATATACCGCACCCGATGCTCCGAGGAGCACCGTGTAGTACATCCCCGAATACCAGTATGTGAAATAAGCAGCAACTCCCGATAGTGTTCCAGTCAGAAGATAGAAGAGAAGGAACTCCCCTGTGCCGACAGCCCTCTCGATGACACTCCCGAATACAAAGAGAGCAAGCATATTCGAAAGCAGATGCCAGAATTCTGCATGTGAGAACATGTAGGAGAAGAACTGCCAGTAGAAATGACGGAAACGGACATAGAGCGGAACGAGCGAGATATCGTAAACAAGATCCGGAAAGACCTGGAATGCCAGATAAACGAGGATGTTCACCAGAACTATGTAGAGC
>CAVJJV010000039.1:0-7146 GCA_963650055.1 Comamonas kerstersii
CGATGGCATCCTTGATCTTGAGGTCGATCTTCGGGCCGTAGAATGCTCCGCCGCCCTCGTCGATATCATACTCGAGGCCTTCCTTCTCGACGGCCTTCTTGAGGGCCTCCGTTGCGGCATTCCACTTCTCCACTTCACCTACGCTCTTTTCGGGCTTTGTCGAGATATATGCATGGATGTCCTTGAAGCCGAAGGAATGAAGCATATGGAGAGAGAATCTCAATACCTCCATGATTTCGTCATCCATCTGGTCGGGTGTTACAAAGAGGTGGGCATCATCCTGCGTAAATCCTCTGACTCTCATGAGACCGTGGAGGGATCCCGCCTTCTCATATCTGTAGACGGTTCCGAGCTCCGCCCAGCGGCATGGAAGATCACGGTAACTGCGCTTGCTGTTCTGATAGATCATGATATGGAACGGGCAGTTCATAGGCTTGACATAGTAGTCGGTGTTGTCCATCTCCATCGGAGGATACATACCTTCCTTATAGAAGCCCAGATGTCCCGATGTCTCCCACAGCCAGCTCTTTCCGACATGGGGTGTATAGACCATCTCGTAGCCGTTCTTGTAGTGTTCCTCTCTCCAGAACTGCTCGATGACCTGTCTGACTCTTGCTCCCCTCGGGTGCCAGTAGACAAGACCGGGGCCTGCCTCTTCATGCAGGGAGAAGAGATCGAGTTCCTTACCGAGTTTGCGGTGGTCTCTCTTCTCTACATCGGCCAGGTGATCCATATAAGCCTTGAGGTCGGCCTTGCTTGCCCAAGCCGTACCGTAGATACGTGTGAGCATCTTGTTCTTCTCGCTGCCTCTCCAGTAGGCACCTGCAATCGAGAGAAGTTTGAAGCCGTCTGCGGCAAGCTCCTTCGTGTTTGCAACATGAGGTCCGCGGCAGAGATCTGTGAAGTTCCCCTGATTGTAGATGGTGACTGTCTCTCCCTCCGGAATTGCATCCAGAAGTTCAAGCTTATACTTCTGATTCTTGAAAAGCTCTCTCGCCTCTTCTCTCGTTACTTCCTTCCTTACGAATTCATGACCCTCGTTGATGATCTTCCTCATATTCTTTGTAATAGTTTCCAGATCATCCTCTGTCAGCGGCCTCGGAAGGTCGAAGTCATAGTAGAAACCGTTCTCGATGGACGGTCCGATTGCAATCTGTGCATCGGGGAACATCATGAGGACAGCCTCGGCCATGACATGGGCTGTTGAATGACGCAGTGTACTCAAATCAACTTCTTTTGCCATACTTTTTCTCCTTATATAAAAGATGAAGCCTTTACAGCATCACCCTTACACATTGTGCAAGGACGAAGTTGTAAAGGCTCCGCGGTTCCACCTTGCTTCCCTTTCATCAAAAAGGACGCTCTAATGCAGTTGACGCCTTGCTTACGGCCTTCCATACTCGGTTTCCCTTTGAGAAAGGCGACTCCGGAGTGGTTTTCATCATCCAGCAGTAGGGTGTCTCACACCTGTCAAAGACAGACACCCCTCTCTCGAGAGCATCAATGACTACTCGTCTCCTTCTCAGTCATTGGCTAGATGATATCCTCTTGGCACAAAGCGGTCAAGACTCAGGATAGTCAATCAGACTGCCTTCCTCGAACATGGTTCTCATCTTCACCGAGAGTACGGCAAAGGATGTGGCGAGGTCGGTGCGCTGCATAACGACATCGGAGGGTATCTTGAGATCCTTGGGGGCGAAATTCCATATGCCCTTGATTCCACATTCCACAAGATAGTCGGCAACTTCCTGTGCACTGGATGCTGGAACTGTGATGACGGCAATCGAAATACCCGTCTCCTCAATGTACGACTTCAGGTCCTCCATAGACTGTACGATGAGGGAACCGATCTTCATTCCGACCTTATTCGGATCCTTGTCGAATGCAGCTACTATGCTCAGTCCGTAGGCAGCGAATCCCTCGTACATGGAGATGGCCTTGCCGAGGTTGCCGACTCCCACTATGAGAGCCTTGGCGGAGTTGTCCCAGCCGAGGGAATGGTTTATATAGTCTATGAGCTCATCGACGATGAAGCCCACCTTGGGCTTTCCTTCTATTCCCGTGTATGATATGTCCTTTCTGACCTGGATAGGTTTAAGACCCAGCTCTTCTGCAAGCACTGTCGCACTTATGAACTCCATGCCCTCACTCTGGCATTGTTTAAGAATTCTCAAATACGAGGGGAATCTCTTGACGGTCGGGATAGGCACCACAATAGTCTTGGTTTCGGTCATAAATCAATCCTCCAGAACCTCTATCACCTTCTCGTACAGTTCTCTCGGAGTCGATGCCCCTGCACTCAGTCCGATTCTCTGAAGGGAGTAGACCTCACGGGGAACGGAAAAAGGGGAATCCACAAGAAAACACGGAATGCCGCACTTCTCCACAATTGCCCTGAGCTCTCCCGTGTTGGCGCTGTTGGCGTCCCCTACGATGACGAAGCCGTCGACACTGTGGATGAGCCTGTGTACGCTCTCCCTCCTTCTGACAGAAGCTGTACAGATATGGTTCAATACATTAACAATGATATCTTTTTCCCCTGCTTTTTCAAGGAGCTTTTTCAAAAGGGGGATTGAAAAAGTAGTCTGGACGACACCCGAATACTCACCGCCCGGGACTTCCTCGAGGTCCTCTTCGCGCGATATAACCCGGCATTCTCCCACTGTACTTCCGACGAGAGTATTCACCTCGCTGTGGCCCCTGTAGCCGAATATGAGTACAGGCTTAACGGATGAACGGACCAGATTCTGGCCCTTGAGCACAAGGGGACATGTGGCATCAACAATCTCGATGTGCCTCTCCTCGAGAGCAGCCCTCTCGCTGTCGCTGATTCCATGCGCCCTGATGACAACAAGAGAGCCCTCTTCAGTCTCTCCGGGGGATTTGATGACAACAGCACCCTCCCTTGTAAAGCGGGAGGAGACATATTCGTTGTGGACAAGCTGCCCGTAGAAATAGACCTTCCTGTTCTCCTTCCGGGCCCTTTCAACTGCCTCCGATGCACTCTTCACAGCCTTCTCGACGCCCTTGCAGAAGCCCAGTGTATCTGCAACTAAAACTTCCATAATGTTGATTAATATACCCGTGGCATTCCACGGGTAACATTGAATCGGGTAACTTTACTTACTCTCTTCTTCCTTCTTAGGCTCTTCTACAGGCTTTTCCTCTGCCGGCTTTTCCTCGACAGCGGCCGGCGCCTTCTCTTCCTTCTTCTTTTCGGGAGCAGTCTTCACTGCATCCTTGCTTGTAACAGTAGAAATGGCTTCCTTGCTGAATTCAATCCTTGCAGAATCATCGACCTTGACGACGACGGTCTTGTCCTTGACTGTGATGATTGTGCCGTGAATACCGCCGATGGTGACGACCTTATCGCCCTTCTTCATAGCCGCAATCATAGCCTTGGCTTCCTTGTCTCTCTTCTTCTGGGGTCTGTAGATAAGGAAGTAGAAGATTGCAATGATTGCAACGAACATTATGATTGATGATGCCATGCTTGCGCTGCTTGAGCCCGATGCATCTGCTGACATAAGAATTAATGAGTTCATATTCACCTCTTTTTTCAAGTTTATTTACATTATCATAGTCTATCTGAAGGGGTCAACCGTATAATAACCGGCATACCCTTCACCACCGGCAATCCGGGGCAAAGAAAAAGAGCCGCCCGGAGAAACGGACAGCCCTTTCAGAGAATATGTATCGATTACATCATGCCCATGCCGGGATTCTGCGGCTGAGCTGCAGGCTCCGGAGCCGGGATATCTGTTACGGCACACTCTGTCGTGAGGATGAGGGAAGCGATTGATGCTGCATTCTGCAGAGCGCTTCTTGTAACCTTCACAGGATCGATGATACCTGCATCAACCATCTTGACCCACTTCATGCCGTTAGCATCGAATCCGACGCCCTGCTCGGCATTCTTGCACTTGTCTGCAACAATTGCTCCGTCGACACCGGCATTCTCGCTGATCTGTCTGATAGGCTCCTCAAGAGCACGTGTGACGATCTTGTAGCCGACCTTCTCCTCTTCGGTAAGACCGTCGAGGGACTTGGCTTCAAGAACCTTGCTTGCCTGTACGAGGGCAACACCGCCTCCGGGGATGACGCCTTCTTCGATGGCTGCACGTGTAGCGCTGAGGGCATCTTCGACTCTGTGCTTCTTCTCCTTGAGTTCGACTTCCGTAGCAGCACCGACGTTGACGACTGCAACACCGCCTGCAAGCTTTGCAAGTCTCTCCTGGAGTTTCTCTCTGTCATAGTCAGATGTGCTGTCTGCAATCTGGACCTTGAGCATTGCGATTCTGTCCTTGATGTTCTCTGCAGTGCCTGCTCCGTTGATGATTGTCGTGTTGTCCTTGTCGACTGTGACTCTCTTTGCCCTGCCGAGCATCGAGATATCTGCATCCTCGAGCTTCATTCCGAGCTCTTCAGTGATGACCTGACCGCCTGTGAGTACTGCGATATCTTCGAGCATGGCTTTTCTTCTGTCGCCGAAGCCCGGTGCCTTGACTGCTACAACATTGAGCGTACCTCTGACAGCATTGAGGACGAGAGTTGCAAGAGCTTCTCCGTCGACATCCTCTGCAATCATTACAAGAGGCTTACCGGACTGAGCAACCTTCTCGAGAAGAGGAAGAAGCTCCTTCATGTTGGAAATCTTCTTGTCGTAGATGAGGATATAAGGATTGTCCATGACGCTTGTCATGGTGTCTCTGTTGTTGCAGAAGTAAGCAGAGAGATAACCTCTGTCGAACTGCATACCCTCTACAAAGTCGACTGTCGTCTCGATTGTCTTGCTCTCCTCGACAGTGATGACGCCGTCCTTGCCGACCTTGTCCATTGCATTGGCGATCTCGTCACCGATGGAGCGGTCGTTATTTGCGGAGATGGATGCAACCTGTGCAATCTCCTCCTTGTCTTCAATCATCTTGGCTTCGCTCTTGATGCACTCTACTGCATCCTGTACAGCCTTGTCGATTCCCCTCTTTATACCCATGGGGTTGACGCCTGCTGCGACACTCTTCATACCTTCCTTGGTGATTGACCATGCAAGGACAGTTGCTGTTGTAGTACCGTCACCGGCGACATCATTGGTCTTTGCTGCAACTTCTTTCAGAAGCTGTGCACCCATATTCTCGAAGGGATCCTCGAGCTCGATCTCACGTGCAACTGAAACACCGTCCTTGGTGACAGTCGGAGCACCGTATTTCTTGTCCAGGAGAACAAGTCTTCCCTTAGGACCGAGAGTAGTCATAACTGCCTTGGAAATCTTTTCAACACCATTGACAAGAGACTTTCTAGCCTCTTCATTGAACTGAAGCTGTTTAGCCATTTTTTCTTTATCTCCTATGTATTATCCATAAATAAAAGCAACTTTTGATTGCTAAGGATTAAAATAAGCAGAAAGAGAAGAATCGACAAGAGCAAAATCCGACGATTATGAATTACCTGATGATTCCCGCAAGAAGAAGAGAAAGAGAAAGCGTGAGAAAACCCGATGCAAGGTTCACCATGTCATTGTCGAAGCCCGGCACTCCTCTGACTCTTCTGAGCTTCTCCCCGTTTTCGTATTCCTTCTCGGTGAGGGAGCCGTCGGCGCTCTCGAAGTGCTCCTGGAATGAAGCACCGAGGACGGAATCCATGAGACACCCCAGAAAGCCCGTACCGGCTATGACGAGAGCCTCTCCAGAATCGGGATTTATCACCGCCATATGGAGGGCGGCCATGAGAACAGCACCTACAAGGCCCATTACAGAACCAAGAACCGTAACTCCTCCGCTTATTCCCTTCGGAACACGAGTGAATGTCAAAATGGAGACGGGATCACGCCGGCTCATTATGCCGAATGTGCTTGCAAATGTATCCGCTGCAGCCTCGGCAAGAGACGCCGAGTAGCCCACGAGAGCCGTCATGTAGAAAGAATGCGAGCGGGAGAGAAAGAGAGCTGTGACTGCCGGAAGTCCGTTGGCTATGACCTGCATCAGATCCCTCCGGCTTCCCTTCTTCTCCCTCTTATTGTAGGAGCGTTTTATCTTGGAGAGAACCGAACAGGAGAAAAAGAAAAAGAAGAAGAGTGAGAATGCCGAAAATCCCCCGAAGTAGAGAACAATGAACCCCAGAGCGAACGCTCCTATCGTCCCCGAGAGCGTCAGCCACCGCCGCCGGAGGGCGATGACGGCTATGAAGAGAAGTATCCCTGTATATATGAGAACAATCGTCCAGAGAGGAAGAAGAGAAATTTTATCGTCAAGAAGTCCAACTATACTCTGCATCTCAATCATATCCTTTCCAGGAGTTCCACAATGACGGCAGAGAGTAACGGTACCGACACGTTGTCGACGGAAGACGGGGAGAATGCCTCGATGAGAGATGCGGCGATACCGGTCAATATGGCATAAGGAAGGGGAATATCTGTAAAGAAGAGCACGACAACGACAGAGACGGAGGCTATGGCAAAACATCCTTCGAGACTTCTCTTCGATTTTCCCCCGTAGAGTGTGAATGTGTGTCTCCCCCACCTCGTGCCGACAAGAGCCGCAGCACCGTCCCCCAGGCCCAGCATCAATACACCGCATACGGCGGATGAGGAGCTTATGAGACCCGATGCCTCCATCACAACTACGAGAGTCACACTGACGGGATAGAGAATCAGACCTATGTTTCTCTTTTCATCCCTAAGCCCGAGATCCTTTATCATATCGGTATATACGGCAAATGAATTGATGAAGATGAAGGCAAAGGGAAGCGCTATTCTGTATACGGGACCCGTCACACAGTATTCACATGGAATGATTATGAGAGACGTGAGGATATGGATGAACTTTCTCACCCCCTCGCTTCTCCAGGAGGCATACCGCCAGAGAAGGAAGCCCGCAAACACCTCCAGTGTGACATAGAGAAAACATAAGATATCTATTAAAAGGTCCGACATACTTTTCTCCGCTTATCGTACACTCACTTCCCGTCTTGAACAAGAACGAAGATGGAGTGTGTATAAATTTATGAATATTCACTCCTTTATGTCCTGGTTTTGAATAAAAATAGGACGAAAATGAAGAAAAATACACTTCATCTTGTTACTGTTCACACCCCCGATTTAACAATTGACCAGGCATGACAACTCAACCCGTCATTTGGCGAGTCAAGTTT
>CAVJJV010000040.1:0-5314 GCA_963650055.1 Comamonas kerstersii
AAATCTAAGGAGAAACAAAGATGTTTGAACCTGTGAACAATAAGGTGAACTTTCCCAAGGAAGAGGAGAAGGTTCTGGCTTTCTGGGACGAGAACAGGATTTATGAGAAGTCGATAGAATCACGTCCCGCCGATAATGAATATGTTTTCTATGACGGCCCTCCGTTTGCTACGGGGCTCCCGCATTTCGGTCATATCCTCCCGGGCACAATCAAGGATGCCATCCCACGCTATCAGTCGATGAAGGGACACCGGGTTATCCGCCGCTTCGGCTGGGACTGTCACGGACTTCCTGTCGAGGCCGAGATGGAGAAGACCATCGGGGTATCGGGCCACAGCAACATCGTCAAGTACGGAGTTGCAAAGTTCAACGAGGAGTGCAGGTCCATCGTGCTCAGATATACATCGGAGTGGAAGAAGGCCATCACCCGCACCGGGCGCTGGGTCGATTTCGACAACGGCTACAGGACAATGGACAAGAATTACATGGAGTCGGTATGGTGGGTCTTCAAGACACTCTATGACAAGGGACTCATCTATGAGGGATACAATGTTCTTCCGTATTCTCCGCTTCTTGCCTCTCCTCTCTCCAACATGGAGGTGTCACTCGGAGGCTACAGGGATGTGACGGACCAGGCTGTAACTGTACGTTTCAAGATTGACGGAACGGAGAACAGCTACTTCCTTGCATGGACGACAACCCCATGGACGCTCCCGAGCAACCTTGCCCTGGCCGTCGGGCCCGATATCGACTATGTCGAGGTACTCGACGAGGAGGACGGATGCCACTATTACCTTGCCGAGAATCTTCTTGGTAAGTATTACAAGGACGGAAAGGGATGCACTGTCCTCAGAAAGGTCAAGGGAAACGACCTTGTCGGAATGAAGTATGAGCCTCTCATGCCTTTCTTCAGCTCCCTCAAGGAGAAGGGTGCCTTCCAGGTTGTCACAGCAGACTATGTCACAGTCGAGGACGGCTGCGGTATCGTACACACCGCTTCCGGCTTCGGTGAGGACGACTATAAGACGATGAAGAGCAGACTGCCTGAGGTTCCCGTTGTTTGTCCTGTCGACGAAGAGTGCAGGTTTACATCTGAAGTCGGACCCTGGCAGGGCATGTTCGTCAAGGATGCCGATAAACCCATCATCGAATGGCTCAAGGCAAACGGAAAACTCGTCAAGAGAGAGAACTATCTCCACTCGTATCCCTTCTGCTACCGCACCGGTAAGCCCCTGATCTACAGGGCCATGAGCTGCTGGTTCGTCAATGTCCAGAAAATCAAGGAAACGATGCTGAAGTGCAACGACGAGATTACATGGGTTCCCGATCATATCAAATACGGGCGCTTCGGCAAGTGGCTCGAGGGCGCAAGAGACTGGGCTATCAGCCGTAACCGTTTCTGGGGTAACCCGATTCCTATCTGGAAGTGCGACGGCTCGGACTATATCGAAGTAATCGGCTCTGTCAAGGAGCTTGAGGAGAAGTGCGGACAGAAGGTCGAGGACCTCCATAAGCATTTTGTTGATAACCTGACATGGCCGAGTCCCGATGGAAAGGGCACGATGCGCCGTATTCCGGACATCTTCGACTGCTGGTTCGAATCAGGCTCGATGCCCTACGCGCAGCAGCATTATCCCTTTGAGAACAGTGAGAAATGGGATCAGATCTTCCCTGCTGACTTCATCAACGAAGGCCTCGACCAGACAAGAGGCTGGTTCTATTCATTGACTGTACTTGCTGCAGCTCTCTTCGGTAAACCCGCATTCGAGCACTGCATAGTATCGGGTATCGTCCTGGCCGAGGACGGTTCGAAGATGAGTAAGAGCAAGCACAACTACACAGATCCGATGGATGTCGTCAAGGAGTACGGTGCAGATGCACTCCGCTTTGCACTCATAAACTCTCCCCTTGTCAGGGCGGATGACGTCAAGTACTCTGACGACCTTGTCAAGGATGTACTCAAGAGTCTCCTGATTCCTCTCTGGAATGCCTACTCGTTCTTTGTTACATATGCGAACATCGATGGATACGAGCCCGACAGGACCGAGACGAAGGACCTCAAAAATCCTCTCGACAAGTGGATCATCTCGGAGCTCGAGGCATTGATCGAGAAGGCTACCAACGCATTCGACACATACCAGATCCAGGATGCGACACAGGCAGTCGTCTCGTTCATCGATGAGCTCAACAACTGGTACATCAGACGCAGCAGAAGACGTTTCTGGCGCAGTGAAAACGACTCTGACAAGAAGGATGCATACAATACTCTCTACAGGGTGCTCATTACATTCTGCAAGGTTGCGGCTCCAATGATTCCGTTTGTCACCGAGACCATCTACCAGAATCTCCGCACCGAAGATATGCCCATATCGGTCCATCTCTGCGACTACCCCGAGTACAACGAAGAGGAACGCGATAGGGCAAAGGAAGAGGAGATGCGCATCGTCATGAAGGCCGTCGAGATGGGACGCTCGCTCAGAGCAAGCTCCAACCTCAAAATCAGACAGCCTCTCAAGGAGTTCGTCGTCGTCAGCAGAAACAACAGGATGAGGGATATCCTCGAGAAGGACATCGATATACTCAAGGAAGAGCTCAATGTAAAGAAGGTCTTCGTCAGGAAGAACGAGGAGGACCTTGTTACATATTCCGCCAAGGCCAATTTCAAGGTACTCGGCGCAAAACTCGGAAAGTCCATGAAGGAAGTCGCATCCTCCATCCAGAAGCTTCTCGGCTCCAATATCGAGAAGATTCTCAACGGAGAGAAGGAGACTATCAAGTATTCTGACGGAGAGATCGATATTTCCGAGGGGGACCTCGTCGTCCAGAGAACAGAGAAGGAACACGTCAAGGTTCTCAACGACGGGGACCTCACAGTCGGCTATGACACGGAAGTCACAAGAGAACTCCTTCTCGAGGGAATCTCGAGAGACCTCGTGCGCCTTGTGCAGACAGAGAGAAAGGAATGCGGCTTCGATGTTGCCGACCATATCAGACTGACGGTCGACGGCGATGATACTTTCAAGGAAGCCGTAGAGATGTTCAGAGACTTCATCATGAAGGAGACTCTCTCCGATACGCTTACCTTCTCCCCCAATGACGGAAAGAAGGGCGATATTGCAGAGAGAACAGTGTCTGTGAAGGTCGAGAGGATATAATGTGAAAAGAATCCCCTTTCTCTACCTCTTCGTTCTCTTTCTCCTCTCTTCGTGTGTCCATCACACCCCGTTTGTCGAGGAGTATTACTTCCAGGCCCTGGGAGAGGAGAGCGAGATAGTCATCACATGTGACGCCGAGAGGATAAAGGAAGGGGAGATTGATGAAATCATTCCCGATGGTGTGAAGTCTTCGTCCCTCATGGCTAAGGCAGAGAGGCTCACTCTCTCCCTTCTTCCCGATGTGGAGGATTTTACTCTCTCGGGAGCCCTCGAGGGTGATATCTCGTCATTCGGTATAAACAGCGGTCTCTTTTTCTCCTCTTCGTATTCAAGAGAGAAGGACGGCGGGACCGTCTGGTACAGCGGTAACGGGAGGAGTATCTACTCACCCGAGAACGGGATAGTTCTCTTTACCGAAGGCAGCTACACCGATTTCTATACCCGGAGTTACTCGGAAAGGGTGAAGAAGATAGATGACTCTACGGCAGCATTGATGGCGGGAGGTGTTTTTTCTCTCTATGTCTTTGAGCCTGAGCGTCTTTTCGACATAGGGTTCGAGCTTCCTCAGACCGTTCTTGACGGCATTGTGAGTACATGCCTTGTCTTCAACAGTTCAGACGGGGAGCTGAGGATGTCGGGGTTCTTCACTATGGAGGGGGAGAGCGAAGCAAGGGCACTCAACACGCTTTTCAGAAACCAGGTGATCCAGAAGAAGAGACGGGAGGGCGGAAAGATAGATTATACATCCCTCTCCGGACTCTTTACGGTAGACGGCAGCACTGTGAGAATCGCCGGTCTCGAGCTTACCGGGGAAATGAAGAGCAGAACAGTGGAAATGATAAACGAAAGAATCGGAGGATTGGTATAATGCCGATATATTCTTATAAATGTACATCATGCGGAAAGGAGTATGATGCTTTCAGGAGCTTCGACGACTCCGACAAGGATGATGTCTGCCCGTCATGCGGGGCAGTATCGAGGCGCATGATAACTGAACCGGGCGCAGTCATCTACAAAGGTACCGGATATTACTGCACGGACAATCCCCATACAGAGGGGTGCGGCTGTGCGCAGTGCAAAGGAAAATAAAATGGAGAAAAAGAGAATACTTACAGGAGACAGACCGACGGGAAGACTTCATCTCGGCCACTATTGCGGCTCTTTGAGGAGTAGAGTCCAGCTTCAGCACGACTATGAGGAGTTCATCCTCATTGCAGATGTCCAGGCTTTGACAACCCACTTTGAAAACCCCGAACTAATCTATGACTCGATCTACCAGATAACAATGGACAATCTCTCCGTTGGACTCGATCCGGAGAAGGTTACATTCATCCAGCAGTCACAGGTTCCTTCAATACATGTGCTGACCATGTTCTACTCGATGATTACAACATGCAATCATCTTCTGATCAATCCGACCATCAAGACCGAAGCCCGCAGCTACGGCTTCCAGGATGACAACAGGGAATATGATTTTTCGAAGCTCACATACGGCTTTCTCGGTTACCCGGTGAGCCAGACAGCCGACATAACCTTCTGCAATGCCGACCTTGTTCCTGTAGGAGAAGACCAGGTTCCCCATATTGAATACTCGCGCCGTCTTGTAAGAAGATTCAACGAGATGTATGGAACATCAATCAAGGAGCCCGAATATAAGCTGAGCCAGGTTTCGAGACTCTGCGGACTTGACGGCAACAGCAAGATGGGGAAGAGCCTCGGTAATGCAATCTACCTCAGCGACACTCCCGATGAAGTCTGGAAGAAGATCAGGAATGCCAAGACCGATACCAACCGTATAAGCGTGAAGATTCCCGGTAACCCCGATGTATGCTCCGTCTATGCCTACCATAAGGCATTCAACGAGGAGAATGTAGAGGAAGTCAGATGCCAGTGCACCTCTGCCGGCATGGGCTGCGTACAGTGCAAGAAGATGCTCCTGGAGAAGATGAATGCCATCCTCGATCCGATAAGAGAGAAGAGACATTACTACGAAGAGCACAGGGATCTTGTCAGGGATATAATCAAGACAGGTACGGCGAAGGCCAATGAAATCGGAAATGCCAACCTTGATGTAATCATGGACAAGATGCACATCATGATATGATATAAGGCGGAAATATATGAATGAGCTGAAACCGAGAACCAGGGAAGAGCAGGAG
>CAVJJV010000041.1:0-10107 GCA_963650055.1 Comamonas kerstersii
CGTTCGAATGTATCGGGGAGAGATATGTCAGCCGAGACCTGTACCAGCTTGATATCATCATCTCTGCCTGCTGCAAAGTCCACCTCGAATCCTGATTTGGTTCTGTAATAGTAAACTTTGCATTCTCACGCTTCAGATGAAGGAATACTATGTTTTCAAGTTTCTGAGCGACATTATTTGAAGAAAGTGCAGAAAGTGCGTTCGCAAGAGCATGGTCTGCACAGTATACCTTTTTGCAGTTTGTTGACTGTATGGCGAGATTGCAGCTCCTTATGGGGACGAATGTAAAGGTATAGCTTTCTTCTATATAGTCAAGGTATTCGGACATGGTGGGTTTTGCCAAAACCCGCATCCGGGCTCGAGGCGTACGATGAAAAGTAAATGAAGGATGATATAGCGGAAACAGATTACGGACGCAGGATGCATGAGAGATATCTTTTTGCAAAGTCTCTGATTTCAAAATAGGAACGAGCGTTCAAGCTGCCGGAGTAATTGAAGAATTGAAGACAGTCAAGTTGACATTATCGCCCTGGAAAGGCGGGTTCAATTCATGACATTGATAAGCTCGGATGCTGCATCTCTCAGTGCCTCTTCCGGGGCTGCCTTTCCGCTCTCTATGTCATCGAGTGCCATATAGAGTAATGCGTCCATCGCTCCCATGTCGGCGAAATGAATATATGAGCGTGAATATGAGAGCTCTTTCAATGCTGCAGCGTATGGGGGATTTGATTCTGCGTAGACTAATACGTCATCACTCTCGAGAGAGCTCTCACGTACCGGGAGGTGGCCGCTTCTGAGAGCGAATTCCGTCTGGTTATCCTCCTCAAGCATAAAGGACAGAAGTTCAAGAGCGGCTTTCTCTTTCCTTTCATCTTTTGTAAGAACGGTGCATGTGCTTCCTCCGAGAGCAACGGAGGGGGTCTTGAAATACGGAATCTCGATTGCGCCGATTTCGAATCTGATTTTGTCTTTAAATCTGGGCATTCTGTTACTTGAGGAGGCAAGGAAGGCAAGATCTCCGGAGATGAACCTGTTGTCGGCACTTTCATGGCCCTGAGGAGTCATTATCGAACTCTCGACCAGGGCCTTCCAGAACCGGGCAGCTTCGACTCCAGACTCTTCCTGGAATACCGGCGTTATTTTTCCGTTGTCGCTGATGACGATATCGTTATCGTTTTGAAAGAGCATGGTTTTGAAAAGCCAGGCTGAGTCCGAGGTGTCGAAAACACTTATCGAGGGATCAGCTTCCCGGATGAGGAGAGCCACTTCTAAAAACTCATCCCAGGTACGGGGAGGATTACTCACTAGGTCAATCGAGGCATTTCTCATGATTTCTGCATTGTAGTAGATAACCATTGTTGAGACGGCAAAGGGAAGGGACGCCAGCCTTGAATTGTACTCGCCGTATTCAAGCATACTGCTCTGAAAGTCGTCATAGTCGAAAAGTCCGCCGGCATCCTCGAGAAGAAAAATGCCGTCTTCGCCCGAAAAGAGCTGGGAGGCTGCTGTGAAGATGGCGTCGGGCTCCTTTCCATCCATTTTTGCGCTTGAGATTTCCACTGCACTCTCTCCGTAAGAGCCTGTATAAGTCAGGTTGATGTCAATCTGGGGATGAGTCTTCCTGAAAGAGTTGATAAGGGAAGTGAAGAGCTCTCTATTCTCTCTGTTGATTGAATACCATACTTCAAGTTTCACTCTGCCGTTTTCTTCTGTAATCCCTCCGGCGTAGACCATAGCTGCGGTCGAAATCAGAATGAGAATAATCAAAATAGTTTTCTTCATTGACGGATAACTCCCTGATGATTGTTGATGTGAAATCTACTTTCCAATGATATTGAGAAAACCGGAACAGTAGAAGAGTCCCGGGCCGCTTCCTCTTAATTGAGGCAGAGGAAATACTGCTTAAGAGGTGTTCTCCTTAGGGGCGGAACCTGATTTCTTCCGGGCTGGAGGAGTGCCGGTTCTCTTGACGCGGGGATTATTTCAGAGTTGAAACGCCTCAATAATGATTGTAATCTTCACTTGATGACAAAGCTATACACCATGAACACATCTCTCGTCTCCGATGACTCTCTTGAGTTTATTTCTCCCGAGAGAAAGATGAAGGCAATGCGTTATTCCTATGAAAAAGACAGGAAGCTCTCCATTGCTTCATCAATACTCATTTCCCGCGGCCTTGAAGAATATGGAATAGGGGAGAGGAATGTAATTTATGCATACGGAAAGTATGGTAAGCCGTATTTCAGAGATTATCCCTCTATTCATTTCAATATCTCCCACAGCACATCTCTTGCCGCGGCGGTGTTTTCGGATGTTGAGGTCGGGTGTGATGTAGAGGTTATTACTCCATATGATGAAGGTGTCGCATCTTTATGTTTCACGCCGCGGGAGAGGGAGAGTATCCTCTCTTCCCCGGATAGTGCGCTCGCTTTTACACGGCTTTGGTGTATAAAGGAGAGTTTTCTGAAAGCCCTGGGGCTCGGGCTCGGTGGGAGAATGGACAGTTTCAGCGTGGAAATCAATGACGGAAGTATCTTTCTTGATGAGAAAATCGACAGAAAAAAGTGGAAAATAAGTACACTGATGGTGGATAATTATTTCATAGCCGTCTCGGAGGAGGAAATAGATGGGTGATGACAGCAGATATTTCATAGAGAAGCTTTCAGGAATCGAGGTTGACTCGAATCTCATAGTTGATTTTCCCGATAATGGAATAACCGGTGAATATGGAGTTGAAGAGGCCGGATACAGGCGTATCGGAAAGAAAAGCAAGGAGACTCTCATGGCGGCCTTCGGCTATGCACTTGCAAAGGCAGTGGCCGGTAAGGAAGTTCTCTTCTTCTCATCGGATCTGATGCCGCATTACATGAAAATTGAAGACGGAATGACGGTAGCAGACTATATCGCGGCCGTGACAGAATCAATTCAGGACGATATGGCACACCCTGATTTCGACTATGAGACACTCCAGAGGGAGCTCTCGATCAAAGCCGATGTCATATTCGGCTTCAATGATGAGGTATCCCCGCTCATCAACCTCTATGTCACGGAAGATAAGGTATTTCTGAAGTACAGGGCGACCCTCTACAGTAAGGGTAATATTAAGCGTTTCATCACGCTCTATACCTCCATTCTCGAAGGTTTTGAAAAGTGCGGAAAGCTCTCGGATATAGTCCTGCAGAGCAGGGAGGACGAAGCTCTCATAGAAAGTTTCAATAATACCCGGGTGCCGCTTACGGAATATCAGACGGTGCCTCAACTCTTCAGGGAGAGCGTGAACAGGAATCCGGATGCTGTGGCCGTGGTGTCCGGGGATGTCAGGCTCACATACTCGGAGCTCGATGATCTCTCCGACAGGATTGCCTCCTACATCTCTTCACAGGGAATCGGGAAGGGTGACTTCGTTCCTCTTCTCATAAAGCGCTCGCACTGGATGCCCGTCACTGCTCTGGGGGTGCTCAAGAGCGGGGCGGCATATCAGCCGCTTGACCCTAACTACCCCGAAGAGAGGCTTTCGTTCATGCTTGAGGACACAGGGGCGGATTTCCTCATTGCAGATGATGACTTACTCTCACTTATACCCTCTTACAGCGGTAGAGTATTGAAAACGGAAGATATAACATCTCTCGAGACGGGAATTTCAAACCCGGGGCCATCTCCGGATGATATCTTCATACTCCTCTACACTTCGGGAACGACGGGAAAACCAAAGGGAGCGATGCTGACAGAGAGGAATATGGTCAACTATTCGGAGAGCTATATCAGGAGAGTGTCTCTCAATCAGGATTCCCGTGTTGCGGCCTATGCATCCTTCGGTTTCGACGCTTCGATGATGGATATGTACCCGACCCTCATCAGCGGGGCCCGGCTCTATATAGTTCCGGAGGAAATCAGAGCCGATCTCATCTCTCTCGACGAGTTTTTCATATCCAATGAGATCAGCCATGCCTTCATGACGACGCAGGTGGGACGGCAGTTTGCACTCTTTACTTCTTCAAAGAGTCTGAGGTATCTCTCGGTCGGAGGAGAGAAACTGACACCGCTGACTCCTCCGAAGGGGCTTAACTTCATAAATATCTACGGCCCGACGGAATGCACAATAGCTGTCACCAACTACCCTGTTAAGACTGAGAGCCGTCTCCTTCCGATAGGAAAGCCACTCGACAACATCAAGCTTTACATTGTTGATTCCGCCATGAGGCCCCTTCCTGTGGGAGAAGCAGGGGAACTCTGTATAACCGGGCTCCAGGTCGGAAAGGGATATTTCATGAGGCCTGACAGGACAGAAGAAGTCTTCATTCCAAATCCCTTTGATAAAGAAGAAGGGTATGAGACGCTCTACCGTACCGGTGATATAGCCCGGTGGCTTGAGGACGGCAACATCGAATTCATAGGGCGCAATGACAGCCAGGTGAAGATAAGGGGCTTCAGAATAGAGCTTACCGAGGTAGAGAAGGTTATAAGGGACTACCCGGACATAAAGGATGCAACAGTCGCCGCATTCGATTCTCCTTCGGGCGGGAAGTACCTCGCAGCCTATGTTGTCTCCGATAAGAAAATAGATATAGAGGCGCTCAACGCATTCATACGGGAACGTAAACCCGCATATATGGTGCCTCAGGTTACCATGCAGATAGACGCCATCCCCCTTACCGCCAACCAGAAGGTCAACAGACGTGCGCTTCCGAAGGTGGAGATATCCACGCGAGAATACAAGGCGCCGCAGAAGGGACGGGAGGAGAAGATTGCATCATTTGTCGCAAAGCTCTGTTCACTCGACAGGATAAGTGCGGATGGAGATTTCTTCGCCCTCGGCCTGACAAGTATCGGGGTAATCCAGCTCACGGCCTTTCTGAAGCGTGAATTCAACGTCTCCCTCGGGATTTCCGATCTCAGGGGAAACGAGACAGTTGAAAAGCTGTGCCGGTTCCTGAATGAACTCACTCCCCCTAAAGAAAGGGAAAAGGAAGTCTTCTACCCGATATCGGAGACGCAGAAGGCAATATTCACGGCCTGCCTGAATGACATGGAGTCCACTCTCTACAACATACCGTATTTATTCCGCCTCAGCAGCAGTCTCGATATTCCACGTCTCAGGAAGGCTGTAGAGAAAGCAGTCAATGCCCATCCATACCTCAAGACCATCCTCATCCTCAATGCCGATGGGGAGGTGAGGGCTGTCAGACGGGATGAGGCGAAGGTGAGTATCAGGGAGGAGAAGGTCGATGTGCTCCCCGGGGAAGAGAAACTTGTGAGAAGCTTCTCCCTCACGGAGAAAGAGCTCTACCGTATTGTCTTCTATAACACACCTGAGGGGTATTACCTCTTTATGGATATCCATCACATCATATTCGACGGAACATCGTTTGCAATATTCCTTGAAGATATCGAGAAGGCATACAAGGGTGAGAAGATAGAAAAGGAGAAGTACACTGCATTCGAATACGCCCTTGATGAAATAGATGAGATGAACAGCGGAAAATACAGTGACGCAAAGGCATATTATGATGCTGTCTTTTCATCTCTCGATACAACGGACTATCTTCCCCGCAGTGACAGAAAGGAGGGGGAGGAGAGGGCGTTTTCCGAGTTCTCCCTCACATCCTGTCTTTCCTCGGATGAAGTTGAAAAATGGTGCAGTGAGAGCGGCTCGAGCGAGGCTGCACTATTCAATACGGCATTCGGCTATACGCTTTCGCTCTATAATGGAACGAAGGACGCTGTCTACCAGACAGTCTACAACGGCAGAAGCAGTGCAAAAATCGAGCGCTCCATCTCCATGTTCGTCAAGACATTCCCCATGTACTTCTCCCTCCCGGAAAGCGGGAACATAAAGGAGAGTGTCGCCGCAATGGGAAAGCAGTACATGGACAACATGGCCCATGACATCTATCCTTTTTCCCGGATAGTCCGTGAATACAACCTTTCTCCCGACATTCTCTTCTCATACCAGGGAAGCCAGTTTGTCTTTGACTCCATCGCCGGTGAGAAGGCTGAGGTTACATCCTTCGAGAGAGATAACGAGAAGGCGAAGATGGTCGTTCTCGTGAGTAAGGAAAAGGGCGGATACGTCTGGACGTTCTCATTCAATACCGCCCTGTATTCCCCCCTGTTCGTCGAGTCATATACCCGTACTCTCGATACTGTCCTCTGCGCCATGACAAAAGCCGGAACATTCTCGTCAGTCGCACCTGCAAGCGGGGAGGACCTTCTTCTCATCGACTCCTTCAACAGAACGGAGAAGAATTACGACAGAACGGAGACTGTAGTATCACTGATCAGGAAGAGTGCTCTCAAGTACCCCGATAAGACTGCTGTCGTATTTAAAAACGTAAAGCTCGGTTATTCCGAACTCGACAGAATTTCAGATAACATAGCATCCTTCCTCTCCGGCAGGGGAATCGGAAAGGGAAAAGCCGTTCCCATCCTCATCAGGAGATCCCAGTGGATGCCGGTCTGTGCTCTCGGCGTAGTCAAGAGCGGGGCGTGTTATCAACCACTGGACCCGAGCTACCCGGAAGAGAGACTGTCGTTCATGATAGAAGATTCCGCCTCCGGGTTCATCATTGCCGATAGAGCTCTCATGGCGCTTATTCCCGGCTACAGGGGCGGTGTTCTCTATACAGATGAGATCATGTCTCTCCCGGCGGGAGAACTTCCTCCCGGGCCGTCCCCGGACGATGACTTCATCCTCCTTTATACCTCGGGTACGACGGGAAAGCCCAAAGGTGCGGTATTAAGACACCGCAATATCCTCAATTATTCCTATGCCTATATTCGCACTACAAAGCTCTCGAGGAGGAGTCGTGCCGCTTCATACGCATCCTTCGGCTTTGATGCCAACATGATGGACATCTACCCGACTCTGATGTGCGGGGCCACCCTCTATATACTCCCGGAAGAGATCAGGATGGACTTTCCTCTCATCGATGAGTATTTCTCCGTCAATGCAGTCACCCATACCTTCATGACGACGCAGGTGGGGCGTGAATATGCGCTGAGTATGACAGCAAAGAGTTTGAAATACCTCTCTGTCGGAGGCGAGAAGCTCACCCCCTTCACTCCGCCGGAAGGACTGGAGTTCTACAATATCTACGGACCGACGGAGTGTACCGTTGCAGTCACCAACTATCTTGTAAAGGACGACAGCGCACTCCTTCCGATAGGAAAACCGCTTGAGAACACGAAGCTCTATGTCGTCGACGAAGAGATGCACCTGCTTCCTCCGGGGGCAGTCGGTGAACTCTGCATTGCCGGCCTCCAGGTCGGAAGAGGATACCTTGGAAGACCCGATCTGACAGAAAAGAGCTTTGTCCCGAATCCTTTCTCCAGCGATGAGGATTATTCTGTCCTCTACCGTACCGGCGACACAGTCAGATGGCTCACGGACGGCTCTGTGGATTACGTGGGAAGGCGTGACCAGCAGGTCAAGGTCCGCGGCTTCAGAATAGAGCTTACGGAGATCGAGAAGGTCATCAGGGAGTACAGAGGTATAAAGCATGCCGTTGTATGTGCCTTCGATTCACCCTCCGGCGGAAAGTACGTTGCCTCCTACATCGTCAGCCCGGAGAGAGTCGACATAGCCGACCTCAATCAATTCGTCAGGACGAAACTGCCCCCGTACATGGTTCCTGCCGTCACTATGCAGATAGATGAAATACCCCTGACAGTGAACCAGAAGGTTGATAAGCGCTCCCTCCCGAAGCCCGAGTTTATACAGAGTGAGTATTCAGCGCCTCAGAGCAGCGCCGAAGAGGATTTCTGCTCTGTCTTCTCTTCTGTCCTGGGTATGGAAAAGGTCGGACGTGACGACAATTTCTTCGATATCGGAGGCTCCTCCATCAGTGCAATGAGAGTGGTCGTGGAAGCCGGCAGAAAGGGATGGAAGATAGCATATAAGGATGTCTTTGAATATCCGACACCGGGCCGTCTTGCTTCAATAGTAGCTCCTGTAAAGATGGATGAAGAAGAGAAGATGGAAGAGGCCGTGATTACGGATAATGTCGATGAAGACGGATATGATTACAGCCGCATCAACGCCCTCCTGGGCGAGAATACTCTCGCTTCTTTCAAGAGCGGAGGACGGAAGGAAATCGGGGATGTTCTCCTCTTCGGAGCTACAGGATATCTCGGAATCCACCTTTTACGGGAACTTATTGAGGATGAAAACCGTACTCTCTGGGCTGTTATCAGGAGTAAGGACGGAAAGGGGGCTGAAGAAAGACTCATCGAGCTCCTCTCATACTATAGAATGGAGGCACTCATTCCTCTTATCGGGAAGAGAATCATCATACTTGATAAGGATGTGCTTGACGGGCATTCCCTTGATGATTTCAAAAAAGAGGGAATGACGGTATTCAATGCTCTTGCCTCTGTAAAGCACTTTGCAAAGGATGACGAGATAGAGAGAGTCAATGTCGGCTCTACAGAGAACATCATAAAGTGGTCGGTTGAGAACAACGCCCTCCTCATCCATATATCGACGGAGAGTACGGCGGGCTACTCCATGTCATCCGGAAGGAGATTCTTCTTCAATGAGAATTTCCTCTATGACGGACAGATAGTGACGAACAACCAATATGTCAAGTCTAAGTTCCTCTCGGAAAGGGCCGTCTACAATGCCATACTCGACAGGGGATTGAGGGCGAAGGTGATGAGAGTCGGCAATCTCTCTCCGCGCTACGAAGACGGAATATTCCAGATAAACTCATCCTCCAACGGTTTCATGCAGATGCTGAGGGGCTTCATGACGCTAGGTGCGCTTCCCTACAGCATGGCCGATGAAGAATACGACATCTCTCCTGTCGACTGTACAGCTCAGGCGGTGGTTCTTCTCTCCACAACCGCGGACAAGTGCATCACATTCATGCCGTCGAACCAGCACCTATGTCATCTTGAGCAGATATTGAAGGAGATGAACGGGGAGATAGAACTTGTTGAAGACGAAGAGTTTGAAAAGAGGCTGGACGAAGCACTCAAAAACTCCTCCATTTCAGATAAGGTAAGTTCCCTTATGACATATTCCCCAGGAAAAGGAGAGGAGAATCTCAGGGAGAACGGAGTTGAATCAGTCGACAACACATTGACGCTGCAGATACTCTATCGACTGGGTTTCCAGTGGCCGATAGCCGACGGAAAGTACATCTCCGCCTTTACCCGGCACCTCAGGGATACAGGATTCTTCAGCTGAAATAGAATCGGGACCCGGCCGCTACTGCATTTCCCCCTTTCGTTCCACAAAGATGAAGGGGGGAGAAGCTGACGGCATCGAAATGCTTCTGATGTCTTTGTTATTCTGCGGATATATGTCAATTTCACCAGAAATGATGAAGTCTCTCAATGCCGACATGGCACTACTCGATAATCTCAATGAAAAAAGAGAAGAGATACTTTCAGGGAGAGTCCCCGAAGACCTGCAGAATGAACTTGTCAGTCTCAGGAGTGAAAATACTCTCATGACCAATATCGATAATCTCTCTCAAGAGAGGGGAAAACTTGAAGAGAATAAGCCGTGTCCCCTCTGCGGCTCAGTCAATCACCCGTATGTGACCCCCGGTTTCCTTACTGCACATGAACACGAAAAGACAATACTGGCAGAGAAGATAAATGAAGTTGTCTCTCTTCAGAATGCATACAGGAAGAACGAGGAGGAAATACGTAAAGTCAGTGACAGAATCAACAATGAGAAGATAGAAAAAGAAAAGGCGACAGCCGCTCTCAGCGCCACACTCAACACTCTTGATACTCTCCATCAAAACGTTAATCGACTTCAGACTGATTTCGACAGTGCTTCAAAGGAAAGAGCGGAACTTGATTCAAGACTCAGGAAAATCTTCTCCCCATTCAATACCGACGATGTGAATATTCTCAAGACGAGGAGTGCTCTCTACTCGGAGAAGAAGGAAAAGAAGGTAAAGCTCTCGAATGGAAGAGCGACTCTCACGGAAGCCGTGAATCAACTTGCATCCTCGCTCTGTGAAAGCGGGAAGGATTATGATGTCAGAATCACTGCTTATAACAAATCCGTAGAGGAGCTCAATAAAAGTATCGCCTGGCGGACAGACGATGAGCGGGCGGACATTGAAAGAAAGAGGGAAAAATTAAAAC